>NZ_JBQFMH010000009.1:0-217826 GCF_056531745.1 Ruegeria sp. L12 | reverse complement strand
ATCAGAAAGGCACTCGCGCTCTGTTCAGCGCATCACTTTCTGCGTCAGCAACACGCTGTTTTTCAACAGAATCAGCCCAAAGCAGTCATTCGCCGCAGTTAAGTCGAACGACTGCTATGCGGGACCAAGCGGGCTTTCATTCCATTTCAGCCTATGTCCGCTTTTGAGTAGCTCACGAAACGTTCGCCTGTCGCTTGTGCAGAAGCCACACAAAGAAACACCCGCCGACCAATCCGGTCACAATCCCGATGGGCATGTCTTCGGGGGCCATGATGGTGCGGGCCACGACATCCGCCCACAGCACGAACAGGCCACCCACGGCCGCAGAGGTGGGCACCAGGCGGCGGTAATCTCCGCCGACAATCAGTCTGGCGATATGCGGCACCATCAGTCCCACGAATCCGATCATCCCGGAAAAGGCCACCATCACGCCGGTGATCAGGGCCCCGATAACAAAGACGCTCAGGCGAAACCGCACGACGTCCAGCCCCAGCGAGGATGCCGTTTCATCACCGATCGTCATGGCGTTCAGATCGGCAGAGCGTAGATACATCCAGCCCAGACAAGGCAGCAGGATTGCCAGCGGATAGATCAGATGTGACCATTGCGCCAGGCCCAGCCCGCCCAGCATCCAGAACACAACGGTATGGGTGGCGCGTGGATCACCCAGAAAGATCAGGATGTTCGCGCCCGCCATGATGATGAAAGAAATCGCCACACCCGTCAGAACCAGCCGGTCCGCACTGGTGGCTGACGCAAAGCTCGAAACACCCAAGACGAGCGCTGTAGCGCATAATGCCCCAACAAAAGCCAGCAACGGTACAGTCAGGAGACCCAGAAACAGCCCGGTATGTAGCAATGCGAGGATCGCGCCAAAGGCCCCGCCAGACGAAATGCCCAGCAGATGCGGGTCCGCCAAGGGATTGCGCGTCACCGCCTGAAGTGAAGCTCCGACCGCAGCCAACCCTGCCCCGACCATTGCCGCCAGCAGGGCACGGGGAAAGCGGATATCCCAGACAATCGCCGATTTGCCTTTTGACCAAGTAACGTCGATCTGGCCGGGGGCAAGTTTATCAAGAACCACCCCCCAAACCGTGCCGGCGGGGATGGGCACCGCGCCGACACTCACAGCAAAGGTCACCGAAACAGCAAACAGAAGGATCACCAGCGAAACAGAGGCAGGCAAGTGCCAACGTCTTCTGGGTCGGGATGTGCTGACTGCTTCGGTGTACATAGATCAGTTGCTCCAGAAGGCCGAGGCGAGGGTCTTGATCGCCTCGATGTTGCGGGGCCCGGGGGTTGCCTCGACATATTCCAGCGTCACGAACCGATCATTCTTGACCGCGTCAATATCAGCAAATGCCGGGTTCGACATCATGAACTCGCGCTTTTGCTCTGCAGTCACATTGCCGTAGTTCACGATCACGATCATTTCCGGGTTGCGCTCGACGACTTCTTCCCAGGTCACCGTGGCCCAGCTCTTCTCGAAGTCGTCCAGAACATTGCGCCCGCCTGCGGCTTCGATCAGGGCGGTGGGCATGGCATAGCGTCCCGCGGTAAAGGGAGTGTCCTCGCCGCTGTCATAGACAAATACACGCAGCGGTTCGTCACCGGCATCCAGATCGGCGTTGAAATCTGCAAGCTCTGCCTTGTAGCCGTCCACCAGCTCTTGCGCCTGATCCTCGACAGCAAAGATGCGGCCCAGATTCAGCAGATCGGTATACATGTCATCCATGCTGGCCTTGTCTTTTTCACCGATATGGATGCAGCTTTCGGTCAACTCATAGACGTCGATGTCAAACGCGGCCAGGGTTTCGGGCGTGACTTCGCCACCAACCTTCATGCCATAGTTCCAACCGGCAAAGAAGAAATCGGCATCCGCCCCGATCAATACTTCCTTGCTGGGGTATTTCGAAGACAACTCGGGTAGTTGCTCGACTCCTTCGCGCATCTTCTCATCCAGTGTTTTCCAACCAGAGATACCGGTATAGCCCACCATGTGGTCCGCCAGTCCCAGCACCAACATCATTTCGGTCAGGTTGACGTCGTTGGAAATCGCTGCTGTCGGGACTTCGTCAAAGGTAACGGTACGGTTGCAGCTTCGTACCGTGGTTTCTGCCAGTGCCAGGCTTGCTGTACAGGACAGCCCCAATGCCAGGGGGAGTAGTTTCATTCAGGTGATCCTTTAGTTCAGTTGGAAAGAGAAGTGATTGTTCTGACTGCGGCTCAGCTGTTCCAGCCGGGCCGAGACACGAAATGCACCCGACACGAGGTCTTCGGTCAGGACATCCTGCGGGGGGCCGAACACCAGCGACTGGCCATTCTGCATTACCAGAATGTCGTCACAGAACGTGGCCGCCATGTTGAGGTCATGTAGCGACACGACAACGGTGATGTGGAGGTCGCGCACAAGTTCAAGCAGCTCTAGCTGATAATGGATATCGAGGTGGTTGGTTGGCTCATCCAGAACCAGCAGCCGCGGCGCTTGCGCCAGGGCACGGGCCATCATCACCCGTTGGCGTTCACCGCCCGACAGGGTGCCGATCTGCCGGTCGCGCAGATGTATCAGCTTGGTTTGGCGCAGCACGTTCTCGATGACCTCGGCACAGTGCTGGCCGGGTGTTGAAAAGCTCTGGCGATGTGGCAAGCGGCCCAATGCCACCACGTCGCGCACCGTCAGGGCAAAGTCATTGGGTTGCTCTTGCAAAACCGCTGCAACCGTTTGGGCAGCTGTCTTCGGCGGCATGGTCCAGATATCTTCACCATCAATCCTGACCGTACCGCTGGACGGCCGATGATACCGATAGAGCGTGCGCAATAACGAGGACTTCCCCGCCCCGTTCGGTCCGACGATCCCCAAAATGCGCCCGGCCTTCAGATGAAAGTTGATTGGATGCAAAATCAGCGGCACCCTGGCCGAGGGCCGCCAACTTACGTTCTCGACATACAGCTCCGCGGCGTTCATTGAACAGGCTCCGCGCTGCGCTCAAGGGCGATGATGCTGGCCGGAACCCGTGCCAGTGTGGATTTGCGCAGCTTGCCTGGTCTGTCGACAGAGCTGCTCCACCCGTCATGTAGATGGGCATAGCGCCGGGCAAATTCGATCAGATCATCGACATCGGTGTCCGGGTCAATATCGCCAAACAAATATGTCGCCTTGTGCGAGCCGTGATAAGCCACCGTGCAGGGTCGATCACATCCCGCCATACATGCCACGCCCGAGATTTCGAAATCTTCGGGAATTGCGTCCTTGGCGTTTTCAAAAGCCTTTCGCAGCCGGGCGATCAGCTCATAACCAGGCTGGCAGGTTTTGCCCTTGTGTCGGCAAGAGATGCAAACGGTAATTCTGTGTGTGGCAGTCCGGCCCATGTCGCCCTCCGCAAAGTTGCGGGGTTGATTGCGAGCCAGCCATGTTTACGGCTACAGCCGAGTGTTCCATCGTGGTCTCCTTCCGAGGCACCCCGCCCGGGTTGAGTTGCGTTACGATGGCAGGTCTCCTGACTTGCGGGTCGTCGCTTCTCCGATCCTTCCCAGCCTCTTCGGGCCAGTGGCATCATCGGGTCGCTCGCCGCTTACAGTTGCGGGGGCAGTCACGGAATTGGCCAAAGCCGCACCGTATTCCCTGTGTTGGAATCACTTACTCCAACTCCATCAAAGTGAGCGATATCAGCAGATTCGTGGATGCGTCAATCGTGGAATGAGAAACACGTTGCAACACCGAATGTTGTCTTCCATTTCCTTCTGAACGAATACTTGCAGCCGATCGCTCATTCTAAAGACAAGAACCAACAAGTTGCAGCGGTTCATCTGGGTATAAAACGGTCATTCGGGGCACTATGCAGCAATTGTCACCTTGGCTCACAACCGACCAGCGCCCATGCGGCAATGCCTTTGCGGCGGGATGAGCGAGACCGGCCATTTGCCAATCTCGCCAGAACCTTGATTTTGCAGGGGCTCTGACGATGTGCTGCCGTTGGATATCAATGAGCCGATGTTCAGGACGTAGGCGGCGAAATCTGATAGCGAGCCCATACCGCTCACTGGTGATTTTCGCAGTATTTCTCGCGAAGGGCGGACACCGGACCTTCTCTGCAGTCGCAGACAGCTGGCGAATACTGCAGCGACCCTTTCTAAAAACGCCGCCTGGGTTATCACGATTTTCTTTGCGGCGGTCGCGGCTCCAACCTTGAGCTTCAACAATTGCAGGTTTTCTAAACTTTGGTTTTTGCAAATGAACCGGCAAACTCTTTGCCTTTGCGGCTGTGGTCAGAAATCGGCACTCGGAATGGCACGCCGATAAAGAAGGCTTTCATTGCCGCCCGGGCAATTCAGATCGGAGGATATTTGATCAAGTTGTGCGGTTAACCTCTTGGTTTGGACATCCGCTCGGTTGACGGAGAGCGCCCGAAACGCCGACCAAAGGCTCGCGTGAAATGGGCATGGTCACTGTAGCCTGCGAGCATGGCGATCTCTGACAGGGGTGCCTCGGTCTCCAGGATCAGTGCGCGCGCCCGGTCCAGTCTCACACGATCGAGCAAAATACGGTAGGACAGGCCTTCAGCGTCGAGCCAGCGTTGCAGCGTGCGCCGGGCGACACCGACCATTCCCGCGGCACCGTCGATGTCCGTGTGACCGTCAATCAGGCGTAGCGTGATGACAGCGGCAAGGCGGTCGATGTCGCATTCCTGTCGCCGCAATTTGATTTCCGCGAGAATGTCGCGCGAACTGAGCCGAAGCGCTTGCCTCCCCCTGGACCCCAGCGCGGGACGGGACCAAAGCGCAGCCGATGGGAACGCGATCCCGTCGACAGCTGAATTGAAGTGCCAGGGAATACCTGTAGAGTCTTCGCGCAACGCCGCCTCCAAGCCGGTCCCTGCGGTGCGTGTTTCCATATGCGAAGGCTTCCAATCCGGGCCACAATAGGCCCGCGCTACCTTTGCCATTACGGGCAGAATATGGTCGGCGTGCTGTGTCGCGCCCGCACCTGTAACGGCCGTCTGCCGATAGCTCCACACCACGAGATCGCCTCGTCGGTGCTCAAGTGAAAGTTCCCCGCCGATCTGATGCAGGACGATGCAGCGGGACAACCGCGAGATGGCTCCCGCGAAGGTTGGCGCCTGTAGCGAATAATTCACCCAAAGACCGTACTCGCCGGGCTGCATAGCATTTCCCACACGCAAACCCAGAATTGGATCGCCCGTCAGCCGCGCTGCGCCGTCGAACAGCCTGATAACTGCTCCCAGAGGTACCTGATGCGCCCGGTCATCGACAAGCACGAGCGGCAAGCCTGCGCCCCGAAAGGCGCGTTCGACCGCCTTTGATCCGCTTTGCGCCTCAAGCAGATCCGGCAGCGGACCGATCCCGGTCGCATATGTCATCGCGAGTTTACCCACCACGCAGAGTTTCCACGCGATGTCACAAAATGGCAAGTCAACTCGCAGGTTTGGTGTTACTCTTGGCATCGGTCGGATGTCGACATCCCGCCGATAGGATCCGAAAGCCTTTTCAGTGCAACAAGATACAGTTGCCAACTAGGAGGAAACCAAAATGTTATTCCGTACAGCGCTGGCCGCCGTCGGCGCCGTCTTGATTGGGCTGCCACTCGCCGCTCAGGAACAGGGCAAGCCTAATATTCTTGTCATCTGGGGGGACGACATCGGCCAGTCCAATATCTCGGCCTATACGTTCGGCGTCATGGGGTACCAGACACCCAACATCGACCGGATTGCGCGAGAAGGCATGATGTTCACGGACTATTACGGCGAGCAATCCTGCACCGCCGGACGCTCCTCCTTCATCATGGGACAATCCGTGTTTCGCACCGGCTTGTCCAAGGTCGGTTTGCCTGGCGCTGAAGAAGGTATGCAGGTGGAAGACCCGACCATCGCGGGCCTCTTGAAAGCCGAAGGATACGCCACCGGCCAGTTCGGCAAGAACCACCTCGGTGACCGCGACGAACACCTGCCGACCAACCACGGTTTCGATGAGTTCTTCGGCAACCTCTACCACCTCAACGCCGAGGAGGAGCCGGAAAACCCGGATTATCCACGTGATGCCGTACTGCCGGATGGGCAGACCTTCCTCGACCGTTTCGGGCCACGCGGCGTTATTCGCTCCAGCGCGACATATGGCGAGACGGAGATCACCCAGGAGATCGAGGATACCGGTGCGCTCGATATCGAACGCCAGAAGGTCGTGGATGACCAGACCACAGAAGCAGCCATTGCCTTCATCGAAGAACAGACCGCGGCGGGCACGCCCTGGTTCGTCTGGTGGAGCGGCACCCGGATGCATTTTCGCACCCATGTCCGCGATGAAGTAATTGACGCGGCCCAGGACAAGACCAAGGGCATAGCGGACGAGTATACCGCCGGTATGATCGAGCACGATGGTCACATCGGACAATTTCTGGACAAGCTCGACGAGTTGGGTATCGCGGAGAATACGATTGTCTTCTATTCGACCGACAACGGCCCGCATATGAATACATGGCCTGATGCGGCGATGACGCCCTTCTGGGGCGAGAAGAACACCCAGTGGGAAGGCGGCTGGCGTGTTCCGGCGATGGTGCGCTGGCCCGGGCAGATTCCGGAAGGCGAAATCAGCAATGAGATCGTGCATCATATGGACTGGTTGCCGACATTCCTCGCGGCGGCGGGCAATGAAACGATCAAGGAAGATCTGCTGGAAGGCGTCACCGTGGATGCGATGGCGGGTCGCGAGTATCGCGTGCATCTCGATGGCTACAACATCCTGCCGATGCTAACCGGCGAAACGGATGAAAGCCCCAGAAACGAAATCTTCTATTTCACCGATGACGGCGATTTGGCTGCGTTGCGCTTCCAGAACTGGAAGATCACCTTCCTCGAGCAGAAAGCATGGGGAACTCTGCGCGCATGGATGGAGCCGCTGACACCGCTCCGAGTGCCTTTGGTCTTCAATCTGCGGCGTGACCCCTATGAACGCGCTTACCGGACATCCAACACCTATTATGACTGGATGATCGACCGTGCTTTCATGCTGGTGCCGGCGCAGGCTTATGTAGCGCAGTTCCTCTCCACCTTCGCCGAGTATCCACCGCGGCAAGAGGCGGCGAGCTTCAGTCTGGACAAGGTGATGGAGAAGCTGTCGCAACCCGGCGGCGCGCAATAAACGCGCAAATGATTTCTTGCCGCCCCGACAGCCTTCGGGGCGGCGGTTTTCGATTGGGATACAACCCGCAGAGGAGGCCACCAATGCTATTCCGTTGGATAGGGGTATGCGCATTTTCGCTCCCCGGATGTGTAGCTGCCGCGGAGGACGTTCCCCGGCTTGTGCTGCAGATCACGGTAGACCAGTTGCGTGGCGATCTGATTGACCGATACGGCGCCGGGTTGGGCGAAGGCGGGTTCAACCGCCTCATCACTAACGGTACTTGGTACACCAATGCCCACCATCGCCACGCCAACACCGAAACCATCGTCGGCCATACCACGCTGTCGACAGGCACTGACCCGGGCATTCATGGCATGGTCGCCAACTTGTGGTTCGACCGCAACAGCGGCAGCACCTTCTACAACGTACAGGACCCGGATTACCCGCTCGTGGGCGCGAAAGGCGTCGATGCCGACACGGAAATCGACCCGACGCAGCGCGCCGCGACGACAGACGGCAGATCGCCGCGCAACATTCTCACCTCGACGATCGGCGACGAGATCCGCCTGCATTACGGACCCGCGTCCAAGGTTTTTGGGGTGTCGGTCAAGGACCGTGGTGCGATCTCCTTTGCCGGGCATGCCGGTCAGGCCTACTGGTTTTCCAAGGCCGAGGGGCGTTTTGTCACCAGCACCTTCTACCGCGACAGCTACCCCGATTGGATTGCCGCTTGGGAAGAGACGGGGTTAGTGGGCACTTATGCCGGGACGAGTTGGACCCTGACGTTGCCGAAGGAGGCCTATAACTTCGCAGACAAGGATGACCAATCATGGGAGACGGATTTTCCGAGCTATGGTCGCACCTTTCCGCATCACTATGGCTCAGCCGACAGCAAATTTTACACGACGCTCTTGACGCTCAGTCCGGCGGGTGACGAGATTACCGTCAATTTCGCCAAGGCGCTGATGAACGCCGAAGAGGTAGGGCAGGACGACGTGCCCGACTTCATGAGCGTCAGCCTGTCCTCCACGGATTACGTCGGGCATCTTTTTGGGCCCTCCAGCCTTGAATCGGAGGACAACATCAAACGTCTGGATCGGACACTTGCCGATCTTCTTTCCTTTGTGGATGAGACCGTCGGTCTTGAGAGAACGCTTGTAGTGCTCTCGGCAGATCATGGCGCGCCAGAAGCGGCGGGTTATCTTGCCACTCTCGGCATCGAGGCACGGAATTTCAGTTTTGAAGATGTGGACACGAGACCTGGCCTGGCGCGCTTGCGCGAGGAATTAGGCACCGGGCAATTCCTGATCGAGAGCTTCACCAACCCTTACATCTATCTCGATCACGAGGTGATCGCGACTTTGGCTCTTGATCCTGCTGTGGTCGAGACGGCGGTGGCGGAGGAGTTGCAAAAGCTGCCGGGCATCGCCCTTGCCGTCTCCAGCAGGGCGCTGGCGCGCGGCGAGGTCGCCGACACGCGCGTGAGTGCCTCGGTGCTGGCCAATTTTCATCCGGATCGTTCGGGCGACATCTACATCGTCTTCGAGCCGCACTGGTTCGTCGCGAATTTCGACGGTCTTCACGTGGCATCGGCGCATGGCTCACCCTGGACCTATGACACCCATGTTCCCATCATCTTCATGGGGCCAGGCATAGACGGCGGCCAGCGCGTCGAGCGGTACGTGGAAACGGTCGATGTCGCCGTCACACTTGCGGCCCTGATGCGCACGAAACAGCCAAGCGGTGCCGTGGGCCAGCCGCTCTTGGAAGTTTTTGGCGACTAGAGGCGTGCGACAGTCCACAGTTCTTTAAATTGAGAGATATTTTGAAAAAGAAACCAGCCGTCCGGTCATTCCTAATGCGTACCATTCAAAGTTGCCTCTCTGTATGGCTTGTGGCGGGAGCGTTCAGCACGCCGGCCCCTGCTCAGGATTACGTGGGTTCGGCAGCGTGCCGGGACTGCCATGTCGATGCCTACGAGGCTTGGCGCACGTCCCATCATGCGCGAGCGTGGACAATGCCCTCGCCGGATACGGTAGTCGCGGATTTCGATGGAACCGTTTTTAACCACGATGGCATGACCGCCCGCTTTCGCATCGAGGGCGGCGACTATCACGTCGAGGTGACGGAAAAGGACGGCGTGACGACCGATTACCGCGTGCATTCCGTTGCCGGGATCGAGCCGCTGCAACAATACCTGCTGGAAACCGAACCTGGACGGCTTCAGAGTTTCGATGTCGTCTGGGACAGCGATACAGGCGGCTGGTTTCATCTCTACCCGAACGAAGATCTGCCGCCGGATAACGGACTGCATTGGACAGGTCCGTACAAGAACTGGAACGCCCGCTGCGCGGAATGCCACGCAACCGGATACGAGAAGAATTACGACCCCGCCACGCGCACATATGCTTCGAAGCAGGTCGAGATCGGGGTGGGCTGCGAAGGCTGTCACGGCCCCGGCGCGGCGCATCTGAGGTGGGCGGAAGGGCTGGACATCGAATTGCCGGGCATCGCAGTCGATGCCTATGGTTTCAAGCAAAGCTTCGCGACAACCGAGGCCACGATCCAGCAATGCGCGACGTGCCACTCGCGCAGGGAGGCATTTGACGACGCCTCTCCGCTGCCGGGCACGGCATATCACGACGCCTATTCGCTCGCCTTGTTGCGACCGGGGCTCTACCACGCCGATGGGCAGATCCTCGACGAGGTCTATGTCTACGGCTCGTTTTTGCAGTCGAAAATGTACGCTGCCGGCGTGGGTTGCCTTGATTGCCATGACGCCCACAGTGCCGAGCGGGTGGCGCAGGGGAATGGAGTTTGCACCCAGTGCCACTCTCCCGCCGGAAATCCGCGCTTCGAGACCCTGAGTCCAGCGAACTACGACAGTTCCGGGCATTACTTCCACGAACCGGGCACACCAGGAGCGCAATGCAAGTCGTGCCATGCGCCCGAACGCGTCTACATGGGCAACGACTGGCGGGCCGATCACTCCTTCCGCGTTCCACGGCCTGATCTTGCCGAGAAGACCAGCGCACCCGACGCCTGCACCTCCTGTCACACCGATCGCGATCCTGCCTGGGCGGCAGCCGAAATCGCGGCGCGCTTTCCCGACAGTGCGAACCGCGGCCCACATTTCGGTGCCACACTGGCGCACGGGCGAGAGAGCGCGGTTGCTGCGACAGACGCCTTGTCGGACCTCGCTGCGGACGAGGATCAGCCAGGTATTGTCCGCGCCACGGCGCTTTGGCTTCTGGAGGCAGCGGGCGACCCGGTTGCAGCCCAGCGTCTTGCGCCGCTTCTGTCCCACGCCGATCCGATCGTGCGCGTCGCGGCGATTGGCGCTCAGCGCATGGCTGCGCCGCAGGACCGTGTGTTGCGCCTTCTGCCTGTACTTTCCGACCCCGTGCGTGCCGTGCGCATGGCCGCAGCGAGGGAATTGATCGATGCGCCAATTGCCCGGCTTCCGGGCACGTCGCAGGCTGATCTTGATGGCGCTATGGCAGAGTGGCGTGCGGCACTCGGCAGCCGCCTCGACTTTCCTGAGACGCATCTGCAGATCGCCGGTGTTTCCTTGACGATGCGCAATATGCTCGCGGCGGAGAGCGCCTTCGCTGAGGTCGTCCGCCTCGACCCGCAAAGACAGGCGGCCTGGGTCATGCGCGCCCGGATCGCGGCGGCAATCGAAGGGCGGGAACGTGCGTTGTCCATTGTGAACGAGGCACTCGAAGTCTTGCCGGACGACTTGACGCTTCTGGGGTTTCGTGCGGAACTGGGCGGGCCGGCCGTGCCGCCCGAAGCTCTCTTGCCGCCCGCTGCCCTTGGCTCGGATCGACCTTGACACATTGGCGTCCCGCGTATCCCTGCGATCATCGGACAGACAAGAGCGCCGTCTATATTGACCGGTCAATTGACTTTGTCTTGGCAAGTGATGCTCTTTACTAGAGCGCTGGACACCGACAGATAAAATACATTCTAGCAGCACATACTGAACACACATTGGGCGGCTTCAACTACACATTGTGAGTGCAAGCTGGGCAAGATTTCGACGGTGCAACGGATGTCCGATCCTGCTGGCCCCAATGCGGCGACTGGTCACCGCGTTTTATGTCCGGATTTGCCGCGTCGCGCCAGTTCGAGCGAGATGATCGAGTGACAGCTTGGTCCCGCACTTTTCTCATTCGCCGACGTCGAAGTTTCTCTATCGCAGCGAACGGCTGCTAAGCAGGCCCCGATTGCAGAAACTGGGGTCGTCGCTGGAGGGCAGCTAAGGGCCGAAGGTACCTAGAGCGGACCTTTGTCTGACCATCACACGCCCAATCAGTATCGATCGACTCTACATTTGATTTTATCTGGAAGGTCGTCCACTTCGACACAAAAGCGCATCCTTGTTGGAAGAACGCCCTTATGAACAATACTCGCAAATCCATATGACATATGACGTCTCGGAAATAGCCACCTAAAAGAAGCTATCCCAATCTGAGCTAAATATTTATGACACATCCTATTGCACAGCGTCAGGGCCTGGCGGGTCCTGACCAACCTGCAGCTTTTATTGCACTGATCAGTTCTTGAACTGGTTGCGGGTCTACAAACACCCGAGTCTTCAGTGCTTCGAGGGGGAAGCTTGGCCATGTGTTCGAATACACTTTTGCTAGCCGTTGTGCCTCGGCTTTTTCCCCGTTCCGCCAGTGAGCTGCCATGAGGTAAGCTGCGGAAATTGGTCCGAACGGCCCGCCGCGAGATATTGTTTCATCAAACGTTCGGATTGCGGCAGCATAATCCCCGGTGTGGAACTGAGCCGCACCCAATGCATTGTCAAAGACAAGTCCCCCTCCGTTCTGGGCCAGTGCTCGATATCTCGCTGATTGCGACAGAACCCGTTCAAAATCGGATGTATAAAGAGAGATCAAGGCGTCGAATTCAGCAATATGTGAATCATCGGGTGCCAAGTCTGTGGCCCGTTGGGATAATTGAACTGCGCCATCGTAATTGCCCACCCCAAATTCAAACCATGCTCGCGCTGAAAGCGACCAAGGTGCATTCGGAACCATTTCCAAAGCGTAAGCACTATTCTTGTCCGCTGCGTGCAAAAACTCGTCTGAACCGGGCTTGCCCGATTGCATAATGGCGAGCATTGTTTCGACCTGAGAAGCACCAGCATAACCCCCGTAATATAACGGGTCTCGTTCAATCGCTGTTTTGAAAATCAACAACGCGGGCCGAAGCCGGGCCAGATCCGTAACAGGGAAAATCAGATCCCGGCCTGCGTCGCTTAGGTTCATTGCCTCGACACGGGCAGGTGACACGTCGTAGATTGCAGTTTTGCCGGTTTTGGGTGCTACAGATTGCGAAATGCGGCCAATCAGGACACCAAAAAGAATGCCTACTATTAACAGTGAAAGCGAGATAACGACTGCGGTAGCCCGTCGCCTTCCGCGTAAGCTTCGTCTGCTTCGACTGGAGCCCGGCAAAAATTCGGGTGCGTAACCCCCAACGGGCAGCGAGATAACCAATTTGTCAGCAATCCCGTTACCATCATAATAAGATTGCAGCTTTCGCCGAACACGCCCGGCATCCACACGCACGACGCCCTCGCGTTTCAACAACTCATCCGCGTCGTATCCATAAACATCCATCGCAATGGTCTTGGCACGTATATCGTCGGAACGACCCTCCAGCGTTTCCGTCACCACGTAAGATAGGAATGATCGCATGCGGGCGGATCCTTTGAATTCATCCGACCCCAGAACCTTATCCAACGCGGCACGCACCTGCTCGCCCGAGAACGATTGAGTTCCAGTCTGGCCCTGATTGCCCACGCTGACGTTCAAAAACTATCCTTTCACAATAAGGGTTTGACGTCACGTTGCTACCGTATCATGCGGCTTGAAACGTGCAATATATATTCTTTTGGATGCATGCTTAGAGGGAGTATGCCTAAAAAAGCGCTGCCAATGACGGATGATGAATTCTTTGAATCTCAATTTCCCAAAGCGGGTCGTCTGCTACGGAACCTGCGGGAAAAAGACCAAGAGTTCGATCAAATTTGCCGCGACTACAAAGAGGTTTTTGCAGAACTGGCGGCGCCATCAAAGTCTCAGTCAGTTCTGCAGATACGCTACCTTGCCGATCTGGCAGAAAGCCTTTCGGACCTGCGAAGCAGTATTGACGGACTCCTGCGGGCTCAGGGCGCGCATGCGGAATCGGTACGGAACAAAGATTTGGAGGTTTGACATGAAACTTAGATATATCTTGCCTACGTTGTTGATTGGTGCTGGCTCCGTGCTTGCTCAGGAAACCCCCATTGTTCATGACGGCGAGTTTGAATTCCTCCGCGCGCAGTTTGGTGAGGCATGGGATGCACAAGACGTTGAAGTCGACGCCAAGTTGGCCGAAATACGTGACGCCAATGGCGGCAAGCCTCCTAATTTTCTCTACATCCTAATCGACGACGTTAGCTTTGGTCAGATGGGTGACCGCAAGATGAATTACGTCATGGGGATCGAGACACCCAGCATCAATCAATTGGCCGCCGAAGGTTTATCGCTGATGCGCATGTATACCGAACCCTCCTGCACCCCGACCCGCACCGCCATGTTGACAGGGCGCCACCCAATTCGCGCAGGTGTGGAAGAGGTCAAGGTGGCTTTGGTCGGCGAGGGCCTTCCGGCCAGTGAAGTGACATTGCCCGAGATTCTGAAGCAGGTCGGCTACAATACGGCGCATGTCGGCAAATGGCACCAAGGCGACATCGAACAATCGTACCCCCACAATCAGGGGTTCGATTGGGCCGCATTTCCACTTCACCAGCAAGTACAGCTGAGCCTGATGACTCCCGAGGCAATGCGGTCAAACACCATGCTCGGTTATGTGCCCGAGGGGCAGAACAATCAGTTCCTGCTGGATGAACGGTTCAAGCCATATGGCCTTGTCACCGGTGTCGAGGCCGAAGCCGGTGGACCCGCCCAGGAAGTAGAAATGTCAGCCGGTGAGGTGTGGACGCAGGCCAAATATGAAGAGATGAACGAGCGATATCAACGGCAGGCGCTGGAGCAACTTGAACGCGTCGCTTCCGAGGATGCGCCATTCTTCTTACAATACTGGCCGCTTTACCCGTTGAACTTCGTCTACCCTGATCAGGCAATTTCACGAAATGGCGGGTTTCATGCCGACAAGCTGCAACTGCTTGATGGTTGGATCGGAGATCTTTTGGCCAAGCTTGAAGAAACCGGCAAAGCGGACAACACAATTGTTGTTCTGATGGCGGATAATGGCCTTATGTATCACTACGAAGGCTCATCCGGTCTGAACCAGCTGATCTATCGCGGTGGCAAGACCCAGCATCTTGAAGGCGGCGTAAGAACTGATGCGTTCATTCGCTGGCCTGGTGTGATCGAAGCCAACAGTGCAGTCGGTGACATCTTTCATGTCTCAGATATATTCACCACGATGGCGCGGATTGCCGGAGCCACAGACTTTATCCCAAGGGACCGCGTGATAGACGGCATCGACCAGACGGCCTTGCTGTTGAACGGCGAGGGAAACGGGCGGCGCGACTATGTCTATATCTACGAAGGGCCTGTCTTGCGCTCGGTCGTCAAGCAGGAGTTCAAGATGCATCTTCCTGCACCCGGCCAACCCGGCGCGGCTGCTCCGACTTATAATATCTATCGGGACCCCCGAGAGGAACATCCGTTGGTGGGCTACTCGCTTTGGGCCGGGGCATCTTTTCAAGATATGATCAAGCGTCACCAGAAGATGATCGCCAAGTATCCGCATTCAGAGATTGGCAAAGGTACCCCTTATGAAGGCATAGAAAACCTGCGCCCGGAATCCGAACTGACCCGCGACGTATTCATGAGTTGGCAGTGAGATCACAAAATTGGTAATTATTTGAATATAACGATGTTATAGATTGTCACCGCATCGAAGATCAAAAACCGAAGCTTTGCTTCGAGCTTGGGAGAGATGGAATGAAACAACAATGGCTTCTGGTTTTGTGTGCAGGCATTGCCACCTCACCTTTGCAGGCTCAGGACGCACCTATTCAACACGATGCTGAGTTTTACATTCTGCAAACCCAACACGCGGAACAATGGGTGCAGGATGATGCTGCCGTCGATCAGACTCTGGCCGCTTTTCGTGACGGCAACAATGGGCAACCCCCAAACATCGTCAGCGTTCTGATTGACGATATGGGCTTTGGCGATATGGGTATACCCGAGCTCAACGCTGTTCGTGGGTACAACACCCCGAACATCAACGACTTTTCGGACGAAGCGATGCGTATGGTTCGGATGTATACTGAACCGTCCTGCACCCCGACTCGTGTGGCACAAATGACCGGTCGCTTGCCGGTACGTATGGGAATGGGCGACACGACGGTTGATATCGCTGGCTTCGGGTTACCCGACAATGAAGTGACACTGGCCGAGGTCTTGAAACAAGCAGGATATGCAACCAGCCATGTCGGCAAGTGGCATATGGGTGACATTTCCGAAAGCTGGGCCATGAATCAGGGCTTTGATTACGCTCAACACGCCATTCACCAGCAGGGCCAACTGACCATCTTCAACGATGATGCGATCAAGGAACAGGTCTCGGTGGCAATCCGGGATTATGACGACAAATACACGCTGGATGGCTGGTTCCGACCAGATGCCTCGGCGATGATGACCGTCATCGAGGGCGAGGCCGGCGGCCCCATTCGCGAAATCCGCATGAAAGCCGGAGAACGCTGGAACGCCGAGAAATACGACGAGATGAACCAGGCGTTTCAGGACAAAACCCTATCCGAACTTGACCGCCTGGCCTCAGGGGATGCACCGTTCTTCCTGCAATATTGGCCGATGATCCCGCTGGACAATACCCGCGCCGGCCGTGACGGGCCAGAAAGTGCCAATGGTGGCTTGTATGTCGACAAGATGCAGCTTCTGGATCAATGGCTGGGCGATCTGTTCACCCGAATGGATGATCTGGGGCTCAGCGACAACACCATCGTTGTGGTCATGGGCGACAATGGGCATTTCACCAAATACGCGCCGCAATCCGGGTTTACCCCACTGATCTACGCGGGCGGTAAGGGCGACACGACCGAAGGTGGCGTGCGCGTCGATGCCTTCATCCGCTGGCCGGGCATGATTGAAGCCGACGGGTTGCTAAACAGCATCATTCACGTCTCAGACCTCTACACCACGCTCTCGCGATTTGCAGGGGCGGATGAATTCATTCCCAGGGACCGTCTGGTCGATGGTGTCGATCAGTCGGCGGCGCTACTGTTTGCAGATGAATCGAAAGCGCGACGCGATCACGTGATCATCTACTCGGTCGCGAAACCCGAGGCGATCGTTAAGGATCAGCTCAAGCTCAAACTGCCGGGGCCGGGTGAGAGCGCAATTTTAGCAAAATTCTTCGATCTTTACCGCGACACCCGCGAAGAATACTCGGTCTCAACCGAAGTCGGATCTTGGGGCGGGCAGGAATTCGTACGCATACTGGGCCGCCACAAGGCGCGGAAAGAGAAATACCCCGATACTCCGCCCGCCTACGGCATGCCTTATGAGGGGATTGAGAACATTCGTCCTGAGACACAGCAAGCCGTTGAAGCTTTCATGATCAAGCGCGCGTCGCCCCAGAAGTAGGCCTGTTCTTTCGTAATGACCCGCGAAGGACTGTAATCACCAAAATCGAGGATCTCAGCATGGTTGGCAGCATAATTTTCGCACTGGGATTGATCGTGTCACTCGGAATCGGGTTTGTCTATTTCCGCGACCTTGGCGATGTCTCGCAAATGCTGCTGAAGGTAAAGCGTGAGAATATGGTGCGCTTTATCCGGCATGAATACCGCCTGATTGGCATTGGCCTAGGCGGATTTGTAGTGGCAACGCTTGCACATTTCCTTTTGGGGGGCAGCCCTTTCTGGCTTTGGCTTGTAACGGCCGCGCTGACATTGCTTCTTTATGGGTTTCCTTATGTGTGGGTGCATTTGGGTCTGAGAAACCAACTTAACGACGCCCAGTATTTTCCTATCGAGGAAGCCCGGAAATATGTCGGTCCAACAGCGCCGGTCATAGTCATTGAACACAACGGTCACGCGCGCGCGCACCCGGATGCGCAGATCATGCGCCCTCATCTGGCTGGTGATTCAGAGGGGCTGGGAGGCGATGATGTGGTCATGACCTATTGCGCGATGGCCAATCTGGGTCAGGGGTACACTCCGCGAATAGATGGTCGGCGGCTGAACCTTGAGGTTCTGGCTCAGCATGGCAACAATCTGATCCTGCGTGACAACGACACAAGCGAGCCGATCCAGCATATCTACGGCTTTCGCGAGGTGGACCGCGATCCCAATCCTGATGGTCTTGCTTGCCCTCTCAGGCCCGAAGCGCAAATGAAGCTTTGGCCCACCTTTCGAATGACGTTCCGCGGGTTTCAGAAAGCCTACCCCGAGGGTGAGGTGTTTCTGAACAAACCATCCCCGAACCCCTTGCTGCGCCTGCTGGACATGATGACCGAGATTACGTTTGGCTGGGGCATCGGGCGCCAACATCAAGAAGACGCACCCGTTATGGACAACATGGATCGTTCAGATGATCGGTTGCCGAACAAGACTTATGTTTGGGGGGTTACGATTGGCAAAGATGCGGCTTGCTGGACCGATGATTTCATCGTCGAAAACGATTGGATCGTGAATGCCAATGTGGGAGGAAGGGATATCGTGATCAGCTTGGATCCGAAATATGAAAGCCTTGGCGTTTGGTATAATGATTTCGGTAAACCGGTAACGCGCTGCAATTTCTGGGGCCATTCAGATCAGGGTCAGCTAAAACGTGTCGAAACCCTGCGCGCAGGCGTGTTCTGGCACGTCTGGTCCGAGTTCTTCCCGAACACAGATATTAACCGTGTCGGTAGCAGTTCGATGGCAACTGGGGATGCCGCAGAATGAAGCTCATGGCCAAACAACCATAAACTTATCACCAATTGTTCAAACTTGTATATTCGACGGGAGGTACAGAATGATTTCGTCAATATGGGTGAAGAGCTTCGCGTGCGGAGCGGCCTTATCTGCATCTGTGGCCACAGCCGCTTCTGCACAGCAATCTGATTGGTCTTATGAGGCCACAATCTACTTGTTTATGCCTGAAACGGAAACTTCCTTGAGCACAGCATTGGGCACTTTGGACGGTACACTTAGCTTTTCCGATGCCCTCGAAAACCTAGATCTGGCCTTTATGGGGGCGTTCTCGGCTACGAATGGTCGTTGGCTGATACTGGCAGACTACAACTACACGGATTTGTCTTTCAGCAATAGCACGCCTGGACCTGCCAGTTCGGGCCTTGAGACATCATTTACCACGCAATACTTAAGTGGTTATCTCGGATACCGAGTCTATGAAGCACCAACTATCTCCGTGGACATTGCAGGAGGCTTCCGGTGGTTCAGCACCGAAACGGAGTTCACCCTTCTACCCGGCGCAGCACCGGGGAGGACGACAACGACCGACGATAGCTGGACCGACCCCGTCATAGGCGCCAGAGCAAGCGTTCAGTTCTCGGACAAATGGTCGGGCACCGGTTTTATCGACTACGGAGGCTTCCGCAGCAGCAGCGAAACTTGGCAGGTTCTGCTGACGGCTGATTATAAAATCAACGACAGATGGTTGATACGCGGTGGTTATCGCTATATCTCATTCGAACATGAAATCGACAGCAACGATTTTACATTCGATCAGTCGGGTCCAGTGCTGGGTGCAACCTATCGGTTCTAGGGTCTAGATGCATTGATTTCCGCCGCGTCGCGTTATTCAGAGCTCCGAAAACAGAGCGGTGACATGAGCGATGTATTTGGGCGGACCGACACGCAGATGGTGCGTCTTAAACCCTTCTTTCGGAAATCGCATGGCATACCTTGGGTTGACGAGAGCGTGTTGCACAAATCGTTTCCGATGCGTATCTGGTTCTTCGATTTGACTGCGGGATGCTGGGATGCCTTTCAAATTCAACGCGTCGCGGCGGGATAAGTTTGCGAAGGCAAAGTACCGTGTGACGAACTAGGCCGAATACAACGAGGCGCTCCGGCAGCGTGGTGACGTAACGGTCTGGTTCAGCGAAGACGCGGTGTCTCGTTGGTGCGCAGTGCGCTCCGGCAAGCGCGGTGGTCAACAACGATATTCTGATCTGGCGATCGAGACCTGCTTGACCCTGCGCGCCGTGTTCGGCTTACCGCTTCGCCAAACGCAGGGCTTTGTCCGCAGTCTGCTGCGGCTCATGCAGACGGAACTCCCCGCGCCGGATTTTTCGACGCTTTGCCGACGTGCGCCATCGCTTCAGATCGCGCCCGACACCCGGACAGCCATTGGTCCGATCTCGCTGGTTGTAGACAGCACAGGGCTGCGTGTCCACGGTGGCCGCGAGTGGATGCGGGAGAAGCACGGGCTGCCGAAGGCCCGCAAGATATGGCGCAAACTGCATATCGGCTTCGATCTGGAGAGCGGCGAGCTTGTGGCGTCCTGCCTGACGCCCCAGCAGGTCGGGGACACCGGCGCTTTGCCCGAACTTCTTGCCGAGGTGCCCGGTCCGGTGCGCCGTTTCATCGGTGACAGCGCTTATTATGTTGTACCAACCGCCGCGACCATCCGGCACGTGTTTGGCCCGGATGTCGAGTTGATCATTCCGCCGCCGAAGAACGCCGTTCCCGGAGATTGCCAGGCACGCAACGCGCATATCGACATGATTACCGATACTGGCCGAATGGCATGGCAGAAGGCCACCGGTTATGGTCAGAGATCGCGCGGCGAGGTTCAGATCGGGCGCTACAAACAGGTCATCGGACCGGAACTGCTCAGCCGCAACATGGAGACCCAGACAACCGAAGCCCGCATCGCTGTCAACGCCCTCAACCACATGACCCGTCTCGGTCGTGCGGCCTATGAGCGTGTCGCATAGCGAACCGGGGAAAGGGGCAAATGCGGCCCAAGCGTTATTCGTGCAACGCGGTCGCTCCGGCAACAGTTTGAGAATTGGCCAATTGAAGGGCTTGGCGATGTGATAATCATTCGCTCCGACGGAACCATTGGGAGGCTGGCCGACCGGTGTGGCTGTAGAAATCTGCGAGATAGGCGCGGATGCCATCCAGATCGACAAAGCGATCAATCGAGCGCAGCAGGTGATCTTGGGGAACATGATCCTCAAGAGAGAATTCGTAGAACAACGCCGCCTGCGCTTCCTGCTTCGGCCCCATCATCGCTCAGTCCTCCCATCCTCGGGGAGAACTGAATCAGCGACTTACCTCACGATCAAGCAAGAGTTTTTCAACGAAATAGGCTCAACGCAGTCATCTGAGTCTTTCTGGCAGATGACTGCTTTCAGCTTAATTGCCGTCTTTGGGCAAACAACAACCCGGCTGGTGATTCAGTCGAAAGACCGATTCTCAAAAACCAGATCGCGCACCGTCACGCTCCTTCGGGCTTAGGTCACAGCTAGCCTACACCACTCCATGTTTTTCAATGACTTAACGGCTGTCTGAGACACGTCTTCCTGATGTCTGACCACATACTTTTTGGCCGTCTGACGCTCAAATTATTCGTCAGAAGCGGGACGAAGTTCCTCGTACCGCAGCGAGCAATTGAGGCAGTAATGGCGAAGATCACACAAAAGCAGTTGGCAGAGCGCTGGCACCTGTCGCCACGGACACTGGAACAGTGGCGTTGGCTCGGCAAAGGGCCAAAGTTTCTCAAAATCGGAGCACGTGTTCTCTATGACGAGAACGACATCGCCGCTTATGAAGCGGACCGGTTGTGCCAAAAGCAGGCCCGTGACGGATGTGAGGTTCTCCTCACTCAGGCCAAGGCTTGTCACAAACTCCAAGAATGATGGAGAGCGTGCCTGTTACGGAAGTGTTACCAGAAGGTTCGAGACATGTTGAAAAACCGGATCGTCGGACGCCCTCTTCAGATCCCTCTCTGAGGCGTCTGCCGCTGCCTGTGCGATCAGCTCCAGAGGCGCGCCTGAGTTGAGAAGGGCAACGACCTCCCGCCACTTTTTGGACTGCGGTAAAGTCCCCAGCCGAATATGGCCCATGCTCTCCTCCTCGTTTTACCCAAAGCTGAGGCACAGCAGAAAAAATGGCAACAATATTCGGAAATTAACAACACCCAGGCTTACCCTGCGCTTACCTGAAAGGGGCGATAGATGTGAGAAATCCTCTTAAATCTTTGAAAATAGTGGCGATCCCTGAAGGACTCGAACCCTCAACCTGCTGATTAGAAGTCAGCTGCTCTATCCAGTTGAGCTAAGGGACCGCTTGCGCCCTTCTTGCTGTTTTTACGACCCGGTTTCAAGGGCCAAGCGCATGAAGGCGCTGTTTGGATCGGGCGCGTAGCCGTGGATCGGGCCGCAATAGCTGTAGCCCAGCGTTTCATACAATCGCCGCGCGGCATCATAGGCGGGCAAATGGGCAGCACCAGTTTCCAGAACAAGCGCCTTTATGCCTTCGGCGCGGGCCCGATCAGCCAGATAGATCATCATCTGCCGCGCCAATCCCCGCCCCCTTGCCGCAGACAGGATATGCACCGATTTTACCTCAGCCGTGCCATCCGGCAACGCCTTGAGCGCGCCACAGCCCAAAGGCTCCCCCGCCTCATAAAGCGCCCAGAAACGAATCCCCGGACCGGTCAGCGCCGCTGCATCCATGGTATGGTTGCTCTCGGCAGGTCCGGCGGTTTCGCTATGGGCAAAATGCGCCTCGACCAGCGGGCGCAGGGCGTCCGATGTCGGGTCGGCTTCGCGGATTTCGATCACTCAGTGCGTCCAGGGCGCGCGCCGGTCGGTTGCGAAATTCTCGCCATAACCGCGCGCGCGCAGGTTGGGCTTGCGCTTGTGCGGCTCGGTCACCTGCGCGTCTATGCCGTTGTCCTTGGCATAATCCAGCGCCTCTTCCTTGGTGTCGAATTTCAGGCGCACCTGCGTTTGCGTATCCTTGGACGAGGTCCAGCCCATCAGCGGATCGACCTCACGCGACGAGGCAGGGGCATATTCCAGAACCCATTTGCGGGTCTTGGCCATCCCCGATGTCATCGCGTTTCGCGAAGGCTGGTAAATCCGTGCGCGCATGTCGCCTCTCCGTACTCACTTGGCTAGGCCCGTTTATGCGTCACACAGCGCGCCGGGACAAGATGACAATTGTCGCGGAGGCTTATGTCAGAAACTGTCATCAGGATCGGTTACTCAGGGCGCAAGCGAACCCGAACGCGCAGCCAAGGACCGCGTGATAGGAAATGAATCCGGATCAGCCCTTGCAGACGGACAAAATAAGAACAAATGTAGGGGCCTGACCCGGAGCCTGCCGATGCCATACGCCCATTCCGACAAGACCCAACTGACCGCCGACGACGTGCGCGCGCGCCTGAAACTGGAAGGCGGCAAGCAGTTTGTCATGCATACCGAGTTTGCCCCCGCAGGCGACCAGCCAACCGCGATTCAGGAACTGGCCGGGGGTGTGAATGACGGCGAACGCGATCAGGTGCTGCTGGGCGCGACCGGTACGGGCAAGACCTTTACCATGGCCAAGGTGATCGAGGAAACCCAGCGCCCGGCCATCATCCTTGCCCCGAACAAGACGCTGGCGGCGCAGCTATATGGCGAATTCAAGGGCTTCTTCCCCGAGAACTCGGTCGAATATTTCGTTTCCTACTACGACTACTACCAGCCCGAAGCCTATGTGCCGCGCTCGGACACCTACATTGAGAAAGAATCGCAGATCAACGAACAGATCGACCGGATGCGCCACTCGGCCACCCGGGCGCTGCTGGAACGGGACGACGTGATCATCGTGGCCTCGGTCTCGTGCATCTACGGTATCGGTTCGGTTGAAACCTATGGGGCGATGACGCAGGATCTGAAGGTCGGCAACGAATACGATCAGCGGCAGGTGATGGCCGATCTGGTCGCGCAGCAATACCGCCGCAACGATCAGGCATTTCAGCGCGGCTCGTTCCGGGTGCGGGGCGATTCACTGGAAATCTGGCCCGCCCACCTTGAGGACCGCGCATGGAAATTCTCGTTCTTCGGCGAGGAACTGGAAACCATCACCGAATTCGACCCGCTGACCGGCGAACGCGCCGCCACCATGGAACAGGTGCGGGTCTATGCAAACTCGCACTACGTGACTCCGAAACCGACGATGCAGCAGGCCATCATCGGGATCAAAAAGGAACTGCGCATCCGGCTGGACCAATTGGTCGGCGAAGGCAAACTGCTGGAAGCGCAGCGTCTGGAACAGCGCACCAATTTCGATCTGGAAATGCTTGAGGCCACCGGCGTCTGCAACGGGATCGAGAACTACTCGCGCTACCTGACCGGTCGCGCACCGGGCGAGCCGCCCCCGACCCTGTTCGAATTCATCCCCGACAACGCCATCGTCTTCGCCGACGAATCCCACGTCTCCGTCCCGCAGATCGGCGGCATGTACCGGGGCGACTATCGGCGCAAATTCACGCTGGCCGAACACGGGTTCCGCCTGCCGTCCTGCATGGACAACCGCCCCCTCAAGTTCGAGGAATGGGACGCCATGCGCCCGCAATCCGTCTTCGTCTCGGCGACGCCTGCGAAGTGGGAGATCGAACAGACCGGCGGCGTCTTCACCGAACAAGTGATCCGCCCCACTGGCCTTCTGGACCCCGAAGTCGAAATCCGCCCCGTGTCGATGCAGGTGGACGACCTGCTGGACGAGGTGCGCAAGGTCGCCGCCAACGGCTTCCGCACGCTAGTCACCACGCTGACCAAACGCATGGCCGAAGACCTGACCGAATACCTGCACGAACAGGGCATCAAAGTCCGCTACATGCACTCGGACATCGACACGCTGGAGCGCATCGAGATTCTGCGCGACCTACGGCTGGGCGCCTTCGACGTGCTGGTCGGCATCAACCTGCTGCGCGAGGGGCTCGACATCCCCGAATGCGGGCTGGTCGCCATTCTGGACGCCGATAAAGAGGGCTTCCTGCGCTCGGAAACCTCGCTGGTGCAAACCATCGGCCGCGCCGCGCGCAACGCCGATGGCCGGGTGATCATGTATGCCGACAAGATCACAGGTTCGATGGAACGCGCCCTGAACGAGACCAACCGCCGCCGCGCCAAACAGCTCGCCTATAACGAAGAACACGGCATCACCCCCGAGACGGTGAAAAAGAATGTCGAGGACGTTCTGGCCGGGCTTTATGAGGGCGACGTCGACATGAACCGCGTCACTGCCACCATCGACAAACCGATGCACGGCGCGAATTTGGAAGCGCACTTAGACGGTCTGCGCGAGCAAATGCGCAAAGCCGCCGAGAACCTGGAATTCGAAGAGGCCGCCAATATCCGCGATGAGATCAAACGTCTGGAAGCGGTCGATTTGGCGGTGGCCGACGACCCCATGGCGCGCCAATGGGCGGTCGAGAAGGCGTCTGAGGATGCGGTGAAGTCTCGCGGACGGTCAACGGCTGGACGGCCGGGGCAGCGGGGTGGGAATGTGAAACGGAGGAAGCGATGATGGATTCGCTCCGCAAATAGTAGGGAAAAAGTATGAAATTAGATATACTTAATGAAATTAACCTCAAAAACGAGAAAAGTGTTAGCGAAAAACAAATTGCGGAATTGATTAAGAAATCACCGGGGTGCCTCGGACTAGGTGAATTGGATTTGGTTGGCGTTGAAGTTCCGCAGGTTGGCGGCGGCTTTCTCGATCTTCTTCTTCAAGATGATGAGCCGGCTCGTTATTGAGTAGAAATTCAACTTGGCAAAACTGACCCCTCTCACATTATTCGAGCAATAGAGTATTGGGATTTGCAGCGCTCGCGTTACAAAGGAATCGATCACGTTTGCGTGTTGATTGCAGAAGAAATCACCGGTCGCTTTTTTAACGTGATTACACTGCTAGGAAACTCAGTGCCGATAGTTGCTATTAAGCTTTCGGCCACAAAAAGTGATCTCGGCTTGAGTATCATGTTTGCCAAAATCTTAGATACACGACAAGAGTATTATGGCGGCGATAAGGAACTCGACGAGTACGTTGAGGTAGATCGCTCATATTGGATTGAACGAGCATCTTCAGCTTCAATTGCTGTTGTTGAACGGGTTTTCAAATTGATAAAAGATCAGATACCGAACTCTGAGCTAAATTTTGCCAGACATTATATTGGACCTAAAATCGAAGGTCGTTCGCGAAATTTTTGTGTCTTTCATCCCAGAAAATCGACAATGGTCCTTGAGGTTAAGCTACCTCAAGAAGCCGAGATATTGGCATCAATCGAAGAATCTAAGTGCGATTATCTTGGCTACAACCAAAGGTATGGAACCTATAAATTTAGCTTGAAGTCCGATGATGAGGGACTGAATGATCAGTTCCTCATAGGGTTGATCTGCAAAGCTTACGATCAAATGATGAACTGATATTTGTGGCAAGCGCAGGATGGGTGCACGCACCCATCTTGTCCAATCGTCACGCAATGATGGGGTAAAACCCCATCCTACACCCCCAACTCGGCCCGCGCCTTCTTGGTCAGTTTCGCCACGACCATCGCATACGACGTCACGATATGCTCGCGCAGCGAGGCATCGCTCATTCCGCGCGCCTCATAAACCTGCAGCCATTTCATCCCGCGCGATGCCAGATAAGGCGCAGGCCGGATGCCCGGTTCGTCGCTCAGCACCTCAAAAGCCAGATCGGTGGCCTTGAAGGTGAAGGCGTCCTTGCCGTCGTTCCAGCCGCAGATCGCAAACACTTTGCCGCCCACCTTCCACACATCCGCGTTGCCCCATTGCACAACGTGGCTTGTGGCCTTGAGGCTGGCGCAGAAGGTGTTGAATTCATCGCGGGTCATAGTGGCGACCATGGCGGTTCCGGTCGGGGGAGGCAAGCTCGGTGGCCTGTTCGGCTTAACCCGCCGTTAACTCTGATGCGGCACATCTGTGGTCATGCACAACAGGAACTCTCCGCTGTCGCCCGACCTCTGGCTCAAGGACCTCTTCGCCTCAAAAGCGGTGCAGCAGGGCGGCGTGATCCGGCGCAAAGCGCGGGACATCGAACGCTTTGCCGGGATGGAGCGGTTCATGACCGAGATACACCGGCGCGGTTTTCAGGTGGCCGAGAATTCGGGTCAGATCGTGATCTTCTGCAACCGCGCCCCGGTGCGCTGGCTCACCTGAGCCGCGCATCGCTTTCTTGAAAAGAACGCGGCCCCGAAATCTTTTCAAGATTTCGCCCCCTCACGGCTTCAGGAATTTGGCGGTTCCCACCGTCCTTTGCCGGGGCGTCTGAACTTCGGCCGACACGTCACTGGCCGCGACCGGAGTGATGGAGCCGCAGGCCACGCCATCGCCATCCGGGTCATTGCGCCGGTGATATCCCGGTTCCCCTTCGCGAAATGGCCCTGCGACAAGCCTCTGTACAACATCGCACCCCGCCAGAGCCACCAGATGCACCACCGCCGCAGGCCGGTCATAATCCGTGGTGCGCAGATAGACACCGACGGCAATCATCCCGGTGGTCAGCGGCAGCGCGAGAACCATCGTCAGGATCCGGATCGGCGACAGCGCCTTTCGGCGCACAGCTTCGGCCCGACGCTGCCGTCTGGTCAAACGCGGGCCAGGCTCTGTTTCTTCTGTTTGTCTCGCGGGGCTCATACGGGCCGTAATACGATGCCTATGTGGCAAAGCCATGGCCAACGGCACCGCTGGCGCAAAATATCAGCGCACCACATGCACCGCGCATTTCGCGTGGCGCACCACATGAGTCGCAGTCGAACCCAGCAGCAGATCCTGCATGCCCGGACGGTGCGAGGCCATGATGATCAGATCCGGCTTATTCACCTCTGCCCAGTCCAGAATCGTGCGCCCGGAATGCCCCTCAATCACCTCCCCCTGCGCGCCAGGAACCTTGGCCGCCAGCGAATCCAGCTCGGACTGGATGGCTTTGCGGGCCTCCGAGAGGTATTCGGTCGGCATGTATGAGATCGCATAGTCCGGAATATGCTCGACCACATGCAATAATGTGACCTTCGCGTCGGGCGTTGCCAACATCTGCGCCAGCTTCAAAGGTGCCGAGGTATCCCGTTCGGCATCAAAGGATATCGGTACGAGAATATTGTGATACATGGCACATCTCCTTCATTGCGCCACAATGGTCGCCGTAAACCGGCAGCGCCGCCTTGATCCAGGTCAGCTATCGCCAAATGTCTCAGCCACGTCATACATGACCGGCTCAAAGCTCTTGCACAGCTCATTTATCTGGCGGTTGCGCTCGCGCATTTCCGGGGTGCGCAACATCGACAGGAAATCCTCGCGCCGTTCCCATTGCGAATAATTCGCGATCCGCGTCTGCGCGTCATTCACATGCAGACCCGCCGAAATGAACCCGGGTTGCTTTGAGATGAACTGCGCATAAGCATCGGTCAGCGCCTCAAGAAGGTCCTGACAGGTGCCGGGGGTCATCTCGAACGTGGTGATGACGGTCTGATAGCTGTTGGATTTGGAAATCTGCGGCATGTGGCTTCTCCTTCGTGGCTGAACCCAGCCTAGCACAGCTTTCGAAAACGCAACCTGTTTCCTGTGTCAAATCCCTGCTTTTGCAAAAATCTTTCCGAGTAATGAACAGGAAGCTAACGATCCGTTAACCATGTCCGCAGATGCTGCGCCCATGGCCCGTTTTGCTGTCATCCTCATTCTGAACCTCCTGCTCGGCAGCCCCGTCAGCGCCGGGGCGTGGCTGCGCGAGAAAGAATCCGGCTTCGCCGCGACATCGGTCACCGGGTTTCGCGAAGAAGATGGCATCTTCAAGTACAAAACCGGACTCTATGCCGAATGGGGCGCGCGCGACAATCTCACCATCGGGCTTGATGCGGAAGAACATCAGAATCTCTACGGGCACGCCCTGATCTTCGCCCGCATTCCCGTTGCGGATTTCGGCGCCGCCGGGCGATTGGCCGCTGAATTCGGTGTCGGCGCGCATCACCGGCAATATGATGCCTGGGCGATGTACAAGGCTACGCTGTCCTATGGCAAAGGTATCAATACAGGGCTGGGCGCGGGCTGGCTGGCCGTCGATACGGCACTGGAATACCGCACGCATGAGGCATTGATCCGCAAGCTGGATTTCACCGCCGGCCTGTCGTCGGGCCGACGGCTTGACCCGTTGCTGCAGATCGAAACCTCCTATGTGCCGGGCCGCCCCTGGTACTGGAGCGCCCGGCCGTCGCTGATCTATCGCCCGAAGACCGGCAATACCAACTGGATCGTCGGGGCCGAACGGAATTCGGCCCGCGACCACACCGGGTTCAGAGTTTCTGTCTGGGTCGATTTCTGAGCCACCCCTGCATCAGGTATCGATCCGCAAAATGGCCGAAACCGTGCCCCTCAGGCCCTCAGACCAGCGCAAGCGGATATTGTTTTGGTTCGACCCTTGCTTCAGCTCGACATACGGCGCGGTATAGCGTCGCGAATCCAATACCGTCCTGAGCGATCCGATCGCTACCACCGCATCGCAACCCCGCGCACGACCGCCAAAAGGAAGGCGCCCCTGCGAGCTGATTGTCCATGACGACGCGTGTGAACTTTGCGAATGGCGCACGCGCAGCGGGTTTGAGCATGGCGTCTCGATGCCGTGGAACGTGTTGTTTTCAAAGCTGACATTTGCATGCCGTTCGGCGTTGAGATCAGCAAAGCTGGTGTCAACACGTTCGGCCCGCTCGGTATCCGCCCCGCTGATGCGGAATTTGTTGCCTGTCACCGTCAGCCCGTTCAAGTAGTGCCCGGACCCATAAGGCCGGATCACGAAATAGCTGAACCAGGGCGCGACATCGCTGGCATAGAAGATGTTGTCGGTGATGCTCAGCGCACTGAAGGAATAGCCCGAGTTGTAATCGGGATCCGGGTCCCGCTCATTGGTCCATTCGATAAAGCAGTTATCGACATAGTTCTCGGCAATCGACGAACTGTTGTAACTGCCGATCAGCACCAGCCCCGCGTTGCGCACGCCGCTCGGCACGCCATCGCCCTGAAAGAAGTGGTTGCCCAGCACCAGATTGTTGTCACCGCCCAGCACCGCGAAATGGTGAAACCGGGTGGCCCGGTTATGGCGCAACTTGACGTCATTGGCGTTGGTGTTCAGCGCGATTGAGCTGCGGTCGGCCACATCCAGGCTTTCTTCGGTCGACAGGAACTGACATCCGTCGATCAGCATCCCCTGACACCCCCGCCCGATAGACGTGATGCCGCGATCCTTGGGGCGGCTGACAAAGCAATCCTTCAGCACAAATGTATTACCGCCGGGCGACAAGCGGATTGCGCTGCACCGGCCATTGCACTGAAACTCGATCCCTTCCATGTTGAATTTCTGCAATGCGCTGAAGCCGCTGAAATCCAACAGATATTTGTACGAGGTGAAGGTAAAGTCCTGCGTCCCCGCCGCGTCATAGATCGGCTCATTCAGGGTGATCTCGCCCGCGCCGTCATCCTTGGACCGCACGTAAATCTCACGCCCAACCCCGCTGCCGGTGACCAGCGATCCCACCGGAATGTTGGCGATATTGGCCACGTTGGTCAGCTTGCGGGAATCGCCCGGATCATAGGTCGCGACCGAGGTGAAAGTTTCGGTATCCCAGGCAGCGCTGCTTTTGACATCGAACTGTCCATTGCGCACCACGCGGCGGGTGGCATAGCCGGTACGATTGGGCACGGCAGCGGCCATATCAATCGGCTCGGTCACCGCGATCTTGCGCCCGCCCAGATCCAGCGATTCAT
The DNA here is from genome assembly GCF_056531745.1 of Ruegeria sp. L12. NCBI lineage: Bacteria > Pseudomonadati > Pseudomonadota > Alphaproteobacteria > Rhodobacterales > Roseobacteraceae > Ruegeria > Ruegeria sp. L12. The sequence continues at coordinate 187,913 of NZ_JBQFMH010000009.1, read as the reverse complement.
GGTCCGAATTGTTCAGCAGCGCCTGAAACGCTTTCTTGAACGCCAGCATCTCGTCCCCGAAGGCCGAGATATAGGTGGGCAGGTCGAAATTCCTTGTCAGCAGCAGCATCTTGTCGTCGGGCATCGTCACAGTGCCGTCGAACTCGACGTCCGAGCCGATACTGGTGTCCTGATCCAGTTGAAACACCCCTTGCGGCACATAAACCTTGCGTCCGTTCGCGGCCTGATCCGCCGCCTCGAACGCTGCCGAGTCATCGGTCACGCCATCGCCCATAGCGCCAAAATCACGCACATCGACCACGCCGATCATATCGCGCAGGAATGCGCTCGTGATGTCGACGATCTCAAGATCGTCAACCCGCACCACGGCGCCGTTGCTGCCATCGATATTCAACCCGAAATGACCATACAGCGCCGCCGGACCCCAGGGCATGTCCACGCCCGACCGTTGACCGATGCCCACAATCGCCGTTATCTCATGCACGGTGCCATAGCCTGTCAGCTGCGTGGCCGGGCCCTGCTCGATCAGGCCGGTCACATGGGCATCGCCGGCACCCCCGGCCCAACCCGCAATCCGCACTTCGGGCAGCGGGCCGCTGATTGCCTTCACCCGCGCCTTGATCTGCAGATAACAGCCCGGCAACAACTGCGTCTGCCCCATATAGCGCAGTTGCTGCGTGGCCGTGGTCTTGTAAATCTCCAGACAGCCCGCAAAATCCGAATCCGCCGGAACAAAGAAACCCGTACCCGAGCCATCATAGGTCGGCGAACCCGGCGTGCCGTCGCCGCTGGACCACACGCCCAGACCGTCTGCAAACGCGGGCGGCATGAACACGATGCCGTCTGTGATTGTCTTGTTCATGAAAAATCCCTTTCCCAATCGCGCCAAGCGCGCGCCAAATCCCAAAGGCCCGGGGCCATGCCCCAAGCGCGAAGGTCTTGCTATCGAAAAGGAATTAACCGCCGCTCTAGTCACCGTGACGGTGGTGTTGCATCACGCCGCCGGGTCGGAGTTGCCCAGCAGTTGCACGCCATTGATCTTCCAGCCGTTTTCCTGCCGGACCATCTGATAATCGAGGATATGAATACGGCCGTCGCCATCCACGACCATCACCTTCTGCCACAAGGCGCCATTGATCTCGCGCAGTTCCAGAAAACGAACGTCCGCAGGCCTCCAGACCATCGGATAACCACGCCGCACCATGGTGCCAAAATTCTCGGGCGTACCGAACAGCTGCTGAATATTAGGGCTGGCGAATGTAAAGGCGGTGGCAAAGTCATCCGCCTTGAAAGCCTGTATCTGTGCCGAGATATTCGCCTCGATCTCGGCGTTCTGCGCAAACGCGCCCGAGGCCAGTCCGGCACTCAAAGATACAACAAGCAACAGTCGACGCATGGGGTCCCCTCCTGATCGAAGGGTAGCCCCACACGGGATCAGGTCAAATCAGACCAGCTCTCCGGCCAGGGCCTTGTCGATCAGGGCAATGGTCTCGGACACACCATAAAGCGCGATGAACCCACCGAACCGAGGCCCCTGAGACGCGCCCAGCAGCACCTCGTACAGCGCAGTGAACCAGCCCTTCATCGGATCGAACCGCTCGCGCCCGATGGCATAAACCACCGATTGCAGCGCTTCGTCTTCCGCTGGCCCGTCATAGGCCTCCAAGGCCGCCTTCAACGCCTCCAGCGCCTCGCGCTCCTGATCGGTCGGAGCACGGTGCTGACGCGTCGGCTTGACGAAATCGTTGAAGTAGCGCACCGCAAAGCCCGCAGCCTGATCCAGATCGGGATGCGTTTCGGCAGTGGCCTCGGGCGCATAGCGACGGATGAAGCCCCACAGCGCCTCTTTGTCCTCGGCCCCGGACACGGACGCCAGATTCAGCAACATCGCAAACGGCACCATCAGCGTGGACACCGGTACATCCCCACCGTGAATATGCCAGACAGGGTTGTTCAGCTGCGCTTTCAGGTCCTGCCCCGGATAGGCCCGCAACTGCTGATGATACTCATCATAGGCCTTGGGGATCACATCGAAATGCATCCGCTTGGCCGTCTTGGGCTTTTGATACATGAAATAGGCCAGCGACTCGGTCGGCGCATAGGTCAGCCATTCATCGATGGACACACCATTGCCCGACGACTTGGAAATCTTTTGCCCGTTCTCATCCAAAAACAGCTCGTAGCTGAAATGCTCCGGCGCGCGACCGCCCAAAGCCCGGCAGATCGCGTCATAGATTTTCTCGTTGGTGGCGTGTTCCTTGCCGTACATCTCGAAATCCACGCCCAGCGCCGCCCAGCGCGCGCCGAAATCGGGCTTCCACTGCAGCTTGACGTTGCCACCGGTGACCGGCAGCGTCCATTCCTTGCCGTCCTCGTCATCGAAGGTGACGGTATAGGTCTCGGCGCAAACCTTCTTCATCGGCACGTACAGAACCCGGCCCGTTTCCGGGTGGATCGGCAGGAAGATCGAATAGGTCTGCTGACGTTCTTCGCGCAGGCTTTTCAGCATGATGGCCATCACGTCATCATATTTCTCGACTGCCCGTTTCAGGATCTCGTCAAACTGCCCCGAGCGATAGAAGTCGCGCGCCGAATAGAATTCGTACTCAAACCCGAAGGTATCAAGGAACCGGCGCAACATGGCGTTGTTATGCTCACCAAAGCTGTCATGCGTGCCAAACGGATCAGGCACCGAGGTCAGCGGGCGCTGCAAATATTCTTCCAGCGCTTCTGGGTTCGGCACGTTGCTGGGCACCTTGCGCATCCCGTCCAGATCGTCCGAGAAACAGATCAGCTTGGTGGGAATATCCGACAGCGCCTCAAATGCGCGCTTGACCATCGTGGTCCGCGCCACCTCGCCAAAGGTGCCGATATGCGGCAGACCCGAGGGGCCATAGCCGGTTTCAAACAGCACATATCCCTTCTCCGGAGCGCCCTGCTTATACCGTTTGAGCAACCGCCGCGCCTCTTCAAACGGCCACGCCTTGGACGTCATCGCGGTTTCACGCAGGTCAGACATTGAGATACTCCATAGGGAAACGTGCCGGACACCCCATGCGCCCAGCCCGGCCCCTGTTATTGTGCTGGTGCAGCATGAGTCAATAAAACCGAGGGCTTTTTCTGAATCCGACCCTGCCAAATTCACGCCAGGTCCGGCAAACAGAACCGTTTTGAATTTCCGGACAACGCGTTACCTTGCCCTTCAACACGCAGCCCGATCACGAGGTGCCCGATGGCCCGCCCAAATATCCGTATTGTTCTGGCCATTGTGGCGGTTTGCATCGGGTTTATGCCCATGGCTGCGCAATCGCAAACCAGCGAGGGTGCGCAATCCTGGCCAAACGGGGCGCTTTGGCTGCAAACGCCGGTCCCCGATCTCAGCGGATTGAACCACCGCCCCGCGGGCATCCACGGCAAGATACAAGCTGTCGGAGAGGACCTTTTCTTTGCCGATGGCACCCCCATCCGGTTTTGGGGGGCGAACCTGCAGGCTTATGCGCTGTTCACAACCGAGCCCCGCTTCATGCGCGCCCATGCTCAGCGCCTTGCGCGACTTGGGTTCAATCTGGTGCGCATCCATCACCACGACTCGCATTGGGTGCAGCCGAACGTCTTTGGAAGCGAAGCTCCGACAACCCGCAAACTCGACGGGTTTTCGATGAAAAAGCTCGACCAGTGGATCGCAGCGCTGAAGGCCGAAGGCATTTACATCTGGCTCGATCTGCATGTCGGTCGAAGGATCACCGCCGCAGACGGGATCGCGGATTTCGAAGAAATCGCCAAGGGCGAACCTTTGGCCAGTATCAAAGGTTTCAACTACATCTCGCCCGGCATCGAACAGCTGATGCTGGATTTTCAGGACAGCTATCTGCGGCACGTCAACAAGATCACCGGCCTGTCCTATGCCGAAGACCCCGCCGTCGTTGCGGTGATGATCACCAACGAAAACGATTTGACCCACCATTTCGGCAACGCGCTGCTGCCGGACAAGAACGTCCCCCGCCACAACGCAACCTACATGGCAGCCGCACGCGATTTTGCGGCTGAAAACGGTCTCGACCCGGAAGCCACCTGGCGATCGTGGCAGCACGGGCCATCCAAGCTGTTCCTCAATGACCTTGAGCGTCGCTTCAACGACAGGATGATCGAAAACATCGACACGACTGGATTTGAGGGCTTGATCACCACCACCAGCATTTGGGGTGGCATGTCGGTTGCCGGGCTGCCCTCACTGACGCGGGGCTCGATGATCGACGGGCACAGCTATGGCATGGCGGGTGAGGTGTTTTATGACCCGAAGGCACAATCCGGCTTTCTGGACTGGCTGGCCATCGCGCAGGTCGTCGGACTGCCGTTCAGCGTCTCTGAGTGGAACATCCACGAATTTCCCGGCGAAGACCGGTTTATCGCGCCGCTCAGCGTCGCCGTTCGTGCCGCCCATCAGGGATGGGATGCGCCCATCGTCTACGGCTATGCGCAGCAACCGCTGAACGGCCCGTTGCGCCCCAGCAACTGGAGCATGGCCGAAGACCCAGTGATGATGTCAATGATGCCCGCAGCGGCCCTGCTCTATCGGCAAGGCCATGTGCGACTGGCGGCGAAGACCTATGCGATCTGCCCCGATCATGAGGTCTTTTTCGGCAACGCGATCACTCCGACCTCATCGATCGGCATCAGAACCATCGCAGAACAGAGCAGGCTGGTCACCTGCATGCCAGACACCCCCGCGCTGCCTTGGCTGCAGGCAACGGATTTGAAGGATCAGACCTTTGAAACTCTGGACCTCGAACGCTCTTATCTGGACGCGGACGCGCAAACCGTTACCGCAGATACCGGCGATTTTTATCGTGCGTTCTCCGAGGGTCTATTCGTTGTCGATACAGCCAGCACCCAGGCAGTGGCCGGTCAGCTTTCCGGCGAGACCGTCACCACCACGGATGTCGTTTTCAATGTCGAAAACCCAATGGCCGCCGTCGCAGTACAAAGCATCGACACCAAAGAGATCACGCAATCAGGGCGCATTCTCGTCTCATTGTCCGGGCGCGCGGCCCCCGAAGAACGCTCGTTCCGGATCGAACCGCTGGCAGGGCAACTTCACATCAGGGCGCGACCCGACCTGAAGCTTGCCTTTCCCGATCCAAGAAAAACAGCCAACGACGCCCACAGCTTTCGGGACGGGATGCACGTGATCGATCTCGAAAAACTGGGGATCGGAAACTGGGTCTATCTCGAATGAATCGTCCGCAAATGCGCGGGCCTCAGCGATGCGCATATTCCAGTTGAACCCGGCCCCGCCCCCTCCTATCGTGCGCCTGCACAAACATTCAGGACGTTTCCATGACCGAGCAGATCCCACACCCCATGTCCCCGCAGGATTGCCTTGTGGCAATCATGGTCGCGGTATCCGCCTCGGACGAAAACATCCGCACCGCCGAACTGGTCAAGATCGAGGCCGCCGTCAACATGCTGCCGGTCTTTGCCGGTTATGATATCGACCGCACCCGCGTCGTTTCGCAGATCGTGTTCGACCTGTTCGAGCAGGAGGACGGGCTGGATGCCCTGTTCGGCCTGATCCGCGACAACCTGCCCGAGCGTCTGAACGAAACCGCCTATGCGCTGGCCTGTGATGTCGCCGCCGCCGATGGTGCGCTGGCCGAGACCGAACTGCGCCTGCTGGAAGAAATCCGCTATGAGCTCAGCATCGACCGCCTGCACGCCGCCGCCATCGAACGCGGCGCACGGGCGCGGCACACCGTCTAGCTGCCGTAAAGCGATCCCCAACGCTCCAACAGCGCCCGCTGCAAGTTACGCGACCGCCGGTTCCACGGGCGCGCGCCTTCGGGCCGTTCGCGGTGGGCGCGGGGGATCGTGGCGCGATGGGCGACATCGGCGGTGAATATGGCAAAGGCCAACTCGGCCCCGTCCGTCGTGGTCAGATATCCGCCCAGACCCGAGACAAAGTTCAACGTCCCCGTCTTTGCATCCACCTGAACCGGGTGATCCTTGACGGGTCGCCCGTTTTTGTCGGTCAGCACAAAGGGTTTCAGCAGAGGCCGCAATTGATCCGAATGGCCCGCCGCCGCCAACACCTGGGTTAATGCCACCGGCACCATGCGCGAAGCATCCCCCAAACCCGAATGATCCACCATCGCGATCCCGTCCGCACCGAACCGCTCAGCCGCCCAGCGGTTCATCTCCGCTGCCGACTCTGCAAGGCTCTCGGGCTTCAGGCCACGCGCTTTGGTGGCCGCCATCCCGACCATCTCGGCGGTGATATTGGTCGAATATTTCAACATACCCTTCAGGATGCTCTGCAACGGGTCGCTTTGATGCACCACCAAAGGCACCCCCTCCGGGACCTGCCGCGTCACTTGCACCCGACCCAGAACAATCCCGTTCACCCGCGCCAGCGTTCGGAACACATCACCAACATAAAGCGCAGGTTTGCGCACCGGCAGCCACCGCGCCCCGCCATTGCCCAGCGCCCCCTTGGCCACGGTCCAGCGATCCTGCCGCGCGCTTGGCTGGTAGGTGTATATCGGCAGGCTGCGGTTCTCGATCCGCATCGCGGCCATGTCGACCGAGGGCGTGTAATTCGCACTGCGCGCATCCATTGTCACGCCAAAGCCATCGCTTTCGCGTTTCCATTCGAAATGTACCCGGTTGAAATTCAACGAGATCCCACTGATCGCGGGGCTATAGCCCAGATGATCCGGTTGCCCGGGATCGATGCTGAACACATAAGGCAGCGCCCCGTCATAAACCTTGAACGCACCGCGCACCTCGGTAATCCCCGCCTCGCGCAGATTGGCCGCCATACGCGCCAGCGCATCGGTATCCAGCAGCGGGTCTCCGCCGCCCGCAAGGATCAGATCCCCCTGCAAAATCCCGTTCTCGACCGGCCCATCAGCGATCAGAGCCGTCTCGAACCGAAACTCCGGCCCCAGAACATCCAGTGCATAAAGCGCGGTCAGCGCCTTTGCGACGCTCGCAGGCGGCAGGCTTGCCCCTTCGCCATACACCTCAAGGGGGGCGCCGGTCTTCACATCGGCAACGGCAAAGACAACCTCACCTTTCAGCCCCGCTGCCTGCACCAGCCGCTCGGCGCCGCTGGACTGCGGCCCCCGCAGCACCGGGCGCAGAGATACCAAAGGCGCCTCGGCCAGACCCGTGCCCGGCACCAAAGATGCCCCCAATCCGCCCAGAAACAAACGACGTGAAATACGATCAACCATGGGTCTATTTGAATCCCAGAGTTTAAATGCAGACAATCACCAGATTAAGATTATGCGCCGACCGGAGTCATTCCGGCAACACCTCATCGCCCCAGATGCCGCGATTGCGAAGATCAGTTGAACTGACGTCAACCATCGGCACGTTTACGAAACACCAGGCCGGGGCCTGTGCCCGCCCCAGCAGATGCCGCGCCTGCCCGTCGATGCGATAGCTTGAATAGACCCGCGCCGCAGGCGACATCCGGGCCGAGATCCGATCCCCCGGCCGCGCCACCACGCCCACCGGCACGCTGTCCATGATCGCCCGCCAATTCTGCCAGCGATGAAACTGCGCCAGATTATCGGCCCCCATCAGCCAGACAAACCAGACCTGCGGATAAAGTCGCCTGAGCGCTGCCAGAGTATCCGCCGTCGCCCGCGTCCCCGTCAGTGCTTCGATATCGGTCACCTCGACCCTCGGATGCTGCATCACGGCCCGCGCCGCCTCGATCCGCCGCGCCAGAGGCGCAGGCCCGCGCGCTTTTAGAGGGTTCCCCGGCGACACTAGCCACCACACCCGGTCCAGCCCGAACGCCTTCATCGCCTCACGCGTCACATGCACATGACCGCGATGCGGCGGATCAAAAGACCCGCCGAACAGCCCGACAACCTGCCCGGGCCGCGCATATGGAATGTCATAGCGTTCCATATCCTGCTGATGTTCAGAACCGGGCGGCGTTGTCAATCAACAGGTTGCACCACATCCCCCAACACAACCCGCCCGGGCGTGATCACTTCAGCGCACCACCCCCCATGCCCGCGCACGGCGGAATAGCCGCCCTTGCCCAGCGCCTCCTCCATCCGGCTGCACGGCGCGCAGATCACTGTAAAGCGCAGGATGGCCTCGCCCACCTGCACCTCACGCCCTTTGAGCGCCGCCAGATTGATCCCCGAAACCACCAGATTGCGCCGCAGGATTTCAGGTGCCACAGGCTCCTGCCCCAGATAAGACCCAATCGCCGCCAAATGCTCCCGCTGAATCAGCGTCACCGCTCGCTTGCCTGCACGGCCACGGTCGCCGTCGAGACCGTCGGGTGAGATCATGGCCGCGTCCACAATCTCCGTCCCAACCCGCCGATCCGGTCTGAGACCGATCCAGTCCAAACGACCGGGCTGAGCCCACCCTGCAATGAGGTCTTTCAGAGACATATCAGGCCTTTCCTACACCATACCTCCCCTCATCTAGCAGTCTGGTCCTCTCACACACAGCCGCTAAGAGTAACGCTGATTGATTTGTGAATTGGAGCCAAACATGCGCCTGACCATCCCCGAACCCAAAGAAGAACTATTCAAGCAAGGCTTCGGAGAGCACGACAAGCTTTCGCGCAACGTGACCGGAGAAAAACTCTCCGAGCTTGTCGAGAGAATAAATGATCCTCTGGTGATTGCGCTGGACGGAGCCTGGGGTTCAGGCAAATCGTTCTTCTTAAAATGCTGGGTGCACGAACATGTCAAAGAAGAATACGGACGTTCGACCGAAACCGTATATTTCGACGCATTTAAGCATGACTATCTGGACGATCGTTTGATCGCCCTGACTGGAGCGATTTCCGAACAATTTGAAGCTGACAACAACACATCGGCGCAACGTTCTTGGGAGAAAGCCAAACGCGTCGCCCCTGCCATCGGTCGGGCAATCATCCGCACCGGTGTTTCCGTCGCGACATCAGGGTTGGTGGCTAGTGCAGACGAATTGGCGGATGCTGCAATCGGAACAATCCCAGATGAGCTTAGGGGCGCGATTGACAGTTTCTGGGAACAAGAAAAAGGCAAACGTGCGGCGATGAAGGGCTTCAAACAAGCGTTGGAAGATCTTACAGAGCGCGACAAAGATGGCCAACCCACACGTAAACTCGTAGTTGTCGTTGACGAATTAGACCGCTGCCGCCTTGACTATGCTCTGTCGCTGCTGGAAATCATCAAGCATTTTTTTGATGTTGATGGGGTGCATTTCGTTCTTGGGGTGAACCTAGAGCAACTGCAAAATAGCGTTCGTGTTAGATATGGGAGCAATGTGGACGCGGCGATCTATCTCCAGAAGTTCTATTCAATTGCGCTTCGCTTGCCCAAAATATCAGATCTTCTTCCTGACTATCTGCGCTACTTCGATTTCGCTGCAGGCAGTATGGAAATTCACGCAGAGTTACATCGCCCAGCACGCCACAAAGTCGAGAACTACATAGGTCTGCCCCCCTGACGCTGCGTACAATACAGCATTTTCTCTCGATTCTGGCGCTAGTGCCTTATCGGCGAGGACATTCTCAGTATTATGAATGTGTCGCTTTGGCTTGCTTGCTGAAAGCTTGCGCCACTCCTCCATATGAGAAGATGCGCCGTAACGCCCTAACTCTCGAAGAGCTTCAGCAGTTCATCCATTGTAACGATGTAGACACCAGCTATTGGGATGAAGTTCTCAATTCAGATAGCGGAAACCGTGAAGCGGGTTCTGCGACCCGATTGTCGCTATCCCAAATATGCGAACTGTATCTGGAGACCTACGACACGAGTGCGCTATTGCAAAAATAGGTAATCGACCTTCAAGCCTTCTCATTGCCCCCACCAACCGCATCCGCTATCACACCGCCCAACTCAATTTCCCCGACCCAGAGGACGCGACATGGCCGCCTATCAATATGTCTACCACATGCAGGGTGTCTCCAAGACCTATCCCGGTGGCAAGAAGTGCTTTGAAAACATCCACCTGAGCTTTCTGCCCGGCGTGAAAATCGGCGTCGTCGGCGTCAACGGTGCGGGTAAATCGACGCTGATGAAGATCATGGCCGGCCTCGACACCGACTTCACCGGTGAGGCGTGGGCCGCCGAGGGCGCCAAGGTCGGCTATCTGCCGCAGGAACCGCAGCTGGATGAATCGCTGACCGTCCGCGAAAACGTCATGCTGGGCGTGGCCGCGAAAAAGGCCAAGGTCGACCGGTTCAACGAAATCGCCATGGAAATCGCCGAGAACTACTCGGACGAGCTTATGGAGGAAATGACCACCCTGCAGGACGCCATCGACGCCGAGAACCTGTGGGACCTCGACAGCCAGATAGACGTCTCGATGGAGGCGCTGCGCTGCCCGCCGGACGACGCCAACATCGCCAACCTCTCGGGCGGTGAGAAACGCCGCGTGGCGCTCTGCAAGCTGCTGCTCGAAGCGCCCGACATGCTGCTGCTTGATGAACCGACAAACCACCTGGACGCCGAGACCATCGCTTGGCTGCAACAGCACTTGATCGACTACAAGGGCACCATCCTGATCGTCACCCACGACCGCTATTTCCTGGATGACATCACCGGCTGGATCCTTGAACTCGACCGCGGCCGCGGCATTCCCTACGAAGGCAACTACTCCGCATGGCTGGAACAAAAGGCCAAACGGCTGGAGCAGGAAGCCCGCGAGGACAAGTCCAAGCAGAAAACCCTGCAGCGAGAGTTGGAATGGATGCGTCAGGGCCAGAAGGCCCGTCAGGCCAAATCCAAGGCCCGGATCAACGCCTATAACGAGCTGGCCGAACAGTCCGAACGCGAAAAGCTGACCCGCGCCCAGATCGTCATCCCCAACGGCCAGCGCCTTGGCGGCAAGGTGATCGAGGTCGAGGGCCTGTCGAAACACATGGGCGACAAGCAGTTGATCGAAGGGCTGGACTTCGCCCTGCCCCCCGGCGGCATCGTCGGCGTCATCGGCCCCAACGGTGCCGGTAAATCGACCCTGTTCAAGATGCTCACCGGTCAGGAACAGCCCGACAGCGGCACCATCACGCTGGGCGACACGGTCGAACTGTCCTATGTCGACCAGTCCCGCGACGACCTCAAGGACAACGACACCGTGTGGGAAGCGATCACCGGCGGCGCCGAGATCATCCAGTTGGGCGACGCGCAGGTCAATTCCCGCGCCTATTGCTCGTCCTTCAACTTCAAGGGCGGCGACCAACAGAAAAAGGTCTCGCTGCTATCAGGCGGTGAGCGCAACCGCGTCCACATGGCCCGCCTGCTGAAAGAGGGCGGCAACGTCTTACTGCTCGACGAACCGACCAACGATCTGGATGTCGAAACCCTGCGCGCGCTGGAAGACGCATTGGTCGATTTCGCCGGCTGCGCCGTGGTCATCTCGCACGACCGCTTCTTCCTCGACCGGATCTCCACGCACATTCTGGCGTTTGAGGGTGACGCGCATGTGGAATGGTTCGAGGGCAACTTCGAAGATTACGAAGAGGACAAAAAGCGCCGTCTGGGACCGGACGCACTGGAGCCCAAGCGGTTGAAGCATAAGAAATTTGCGCGGTAGAGCAAATAGGAGAAAACCTTGCAAGCAAAGCCCCTTACCGCAGGGGCTTTGCGTATACCTAATTTCGAAATTCTCATTCTTGTCTCACGGTTTTATTTCTGGAAACTTGGCAATATGAAACTTGTATCGCGAATATTAACAGCGTCGGCGCTGTCAGCGGAAGTTAACTGGCGCTCTTGGAAAGAAGAATATGAAACCGAAGAAGGGTTCTTGGATCTCCTGAAAGATCCCAAATCCACAAGGTTTGAAAAATTTATGCAGGAATATTCACTATCAAGGACCATCCAAAGTGAAGAAAAAAACGACCGCCTAAACGATAAAGAAAGAAAAAAGAGAGCAATAGAGAATAGAGCAAACGTCCGAGGAACGTTGAGCGAAATTTTCCACGAAGGTGGCAACTTTTTAACCATTAATAATATAAATAAGCACTCAGTTCCCAAGCTCGAAGAACTCTTGTCCGAAGCCTTGAAAGAAGTCGGAATAAAGGTCTCCTCTGGAAATAGAGGGCGATTTACCTCCCTATGTTCGAAACTTCTGACATTTCACTCCCCAAAACTAATAACGCCCTATGACAGATTTGCGCGCCGCGGGATCGCGCATTTGGCTAGTGCGATAAAAAATAGAGACCAAGAAGATAAGGATAAGCCGCACAATGCGAAGTGGCTTCTAGAATCTAGAAATAGCTTTCCTTATGCAAAAAAATATGAAGATTTTCACACTGACTTTTTTGATGTGCGGAAAATATTCAAAGAACAACTTCATAAAGTTGCAAGTGCCGCCATCAAAGAAAACAATGATGCGCTCATTAATCGCAGCCTCGATAACTACGCGATGTATATTGGCGGTCGATGGGGGGATATTTATCCTCGGATACATCTGGAAGAGAATGGGCTAATAACTCCTTGAGGAATTACGAACCGGGCGAAGCAAGCGTAGGATGGGGTTCCACCCCACCACTCCCGACGCCTTCACCCCACGCGTAAACCTCGATTTGATCGCGCCCCACCGCGTCGAATAATCCGCATCCCCCGGCGGCAGGGTCCAGACCGCGTGCAGATGATCGGGCAACACAACAAACGCATCGCACCAGAACGGCCGTTCCCCCTGCGTCACCGCAAAGGCTGCCCTCAGATACGCCACCTCTCGCACCAACACATCCGATGTTCGGTCGGCCAGAGACACGGTGAAAAAATACTTGGCTCCGGGGATGCGGGCGCGGCGGTAGTTGCTCATGCCAAGACTTGATCACAGGATGGGTTAATGGATTCTGAATACCCGCCGGGCGCGGCGGATGTATAATTCAACGCTATCAAAGAGCCAAAATTGATAACCAAACCCATCGGCGGAATCTTGTACAAGTCGGACGATCCACCCTTTAACCCTTGTACAAACCAGACAATCCACCCTTGCCACATTCCCGCCCCGATGCCATATGCAAAGGGCATACGTTTTTCTATTTCGACCTACTGTCTCCTTCTACGGCGCTCAGTCACTCGATCCAGACCGACGACGCCAGGCTGCCGCAACTCCGTGGGCAGCAACAAACAGGAGATAACGGATATGCCCGCAGGCACCGTAAAATGGTTCAACACCACCAAAGGCTTCGGCTTCATCGCACCAGAAGAAGGCGGCAAAGACGTGTTCGTGCACATCTCGGCCGTGGAACGCTCGGGCCTGACCGGTCTGGCCGACAACCAGAAAGTCACCTACGAACTGCGCGCCGGCCGTGACGGTCGCGAAAGCGCAGACAATATCGAGCTGGCATAAGCTCGGGAATGGGGTGAGGCGCAATCCTCGCCCCTACTCGTATTGCGTGATGTCAGGGCCACAGAACACATCACATTTTGGTAATACCTGCCCTAGAATTGACCAGATTTGCTATCATCCTGACAGTGACGTCACGATTGAATTGGTCAATTGAAGAGGCCCACCATGTTCACACGCCGCGTGTTTCTTGCCGGAACGGCTGCCAGCCTGATGCCGGGTATCGCCAGCGCCAAGAAGGCGGTGGAGTATGATCCCACACCGCAATTCGTTCGGGTCAAAAAGCAATTTCTGCCCGGTCAGTTGCTGGTCGTGCCGCGATCTTTCTATCTGTATTATGTGACCGAGCCGCGCAAAGCGGTTCGCTATGGCTGCGGCGTCGGCAAGGCGGGGCTGGAGTTCACCGGCACCGCAACCATCGATGTCAAGAAAGAATGGCCCACTTGGCGACCGACCGAAGAGATGATCGAGCGTGATCCGGTGGCCTATGCGCGCTTCAAGGACAACGAATATGTGCAGCCGGGCGGAGGGGATAATCCGTTGGGGGCCCGCGCGCTGTACCTGTTCCAGAACGGGGTTGACACGTATTTCCGCATTCACGGAACGACGCAGCCGCAGACCATTGGACGTGCGGCATCGAACGGGTGCATTCGCATGCTGAATGAGCATGTGATCGACCTTTACAACCGGGTGCCGATCGGAACCGTGGTGACAGTGATCTAGGGACCCGACCAATCCACATCGCCCGCCTGCTCGATGCGCAACCGCCCTTCGGGCCATGGGCGCACAAGGCTTTTGGCCTGTTCTTCCGTTCCGGTCAGCCACATCTGAACCGCATCCCGGTCAAGCAACACCCCCATCCGATGATGGATCGGCTCCACGTCCGCATTTGGCGCGCAGGTCACCGCAGCCACCTGATCGACGCGCAACCCTCCGGGTGCCTGCCAGGCGTCGGTGATTGCGGCAAACAGCAGAGGTGATCCATCCTCGGCTGAAATACGCCAGGCTGTTTTGCGCCGCTTCTCTCCGGTCCACTCGTACCAGCCGTCAACCGGAATCACCGCACGTCCGACGCCTTCGAAGGCGCTTTTGTCGAAAACCGTCTCGGATCGGGCATTGATGATGGTCTCCATCACCGGTCGTCCGCGCGCATTTACCCGACCAACGGGGATCATCCCCCAGCGCATGAAGGCCAGCCCATCATCGGTCAGAACCACCACTTCCTGCCCCGGCTGGATGTTATGGCGTGGCGATTGCTGAGGGAGGCAGCGCTGAACCCCCAGATCGTCGGCGATCTGAGATACCGGTCGTGTCAGAAAGAACCGTCCGGGCATCGGACCCCTCCTATTTCGCGGCCTCCTCGGCCAGGATCAACACCTCGGGCCCCAACGCTTCAACGATCAAAGACACGCCCTGCGCGTTGGGATGAATCCCATCCGGTTGCATATACTGCCGCGCTGCCGCCGGATCGCCCGAGGCGGTCAGGCCTTCAAAGAAGCTCTCGGCGTAAAGCGCGTCGAATTGCCGGGCCAGTTCAGGGTACATGCCGTCGAAACGCTGCTTGTAATCGGCCCCGTAATTGCCCGGGGCCTGCATACCGATCAGCAGCACCTCTACCTCCGAGGCATCGGCCGCGCTGAGGATCGCCTGAAGGTTGGCACGCGAAACATCCGGGTCAATGCCACGCAAAAGGTCATTGCCGCCAAGCGCCACGATCATTCCATCCACATCAGGCGTCAGGGTCCAGTCGACCCGCGCCGCCCCTCCGGCGGTGGTATCACCGGACACGCCTGCGTTGATCAGCCGGACCTCTGCACCCTGATCCTGCAGCCAGCGCTGCAATTGCGGGACAAAGCCTTCCTGCTCCGGCAAGCCATAGCCTTGCGTCAGAGAATCCCCCAGCGCGGCGATCACGATCGGCTCGGCTGTCGCTGCAAAACCGCAACAGATCAACGCGACGGGGATCAAAGCCTTGCGTAGCTTCCGTTTCACGCCATATCCCAATGGACCACACTCCCCTTACTGGGCTGATTGATGACGATACCTGTTCTCTCCCTCCAAGATGCCGCTTTATCGCTGGATGGCAATGCCGGTCGGGTGGATATCCTGCATGACATCTCTTTGACCGTGGACAAGGGCGAAACGCTGGGGCTGGTCGGCCCGTCCGGGTCGGGCAAATCATCATTGCTGATGCTGATGGGCGGCCTGGAACAGGCCACCGCGGGTCGCGTCAGCGCGTTGGGCCACGATCTGGGTGCGATGACCGAAGACGCTCTGGCCCGGTTCCGGCGCGATGCGATGGGGGTCGTATTTCAGAACTTTCACCTGATTCCGACGATGACGGCGCTGGAAAATGTGGCTACTCCGCTGGAACTGGCGGGCCACATGGACGCGTTTTCGCGCGCTCAGGCCGAACTGGACGCTGTGGGCCTGTCCCATCGCCGGGACCACTACCCGGCGCAATTGTCAGGGGGCGAGCAGCAACGCGTCGCTCTGGCCCGTGCGGCGGCCCCGCGCCCGCAAATCCTGTTGGCGGACGAACCCACGGGCAATCTGGACGAAACCAACGGGGCCGCGATCGTTGACCTTTTGTTCGGGTTGCGCGACCGTCACGGCGCAACCCTGATCCTGGTCACGCACAGCCACAGATTGGCGCAGAAATGCGACCGCGTCATACGTTTGCGGGATGGCCGGGTGGCCGAAGATACAAGGCGCGAGGCCGCCGAATGAGCTTGCGCATGGCCGGGCGTCTGGCGCGGCGCGAGCTGCGCGGCGGGTTGCGCGGGTTTCGGGTGTTTCTTGCCTGTCTCGCCCTTGGGGTCGCGGCGATTGCCGCAGTGGGTTCGGTACGGCAGGCGATTCAGACCGGTCTGACGCAGGAAGGAGCCGCGCTGCTGGGCGGCGATGCGCAGCTGGAATTCACCTATCGCTTTGCCGATGATCAGGAACGCGCGTGGATGGGAAACACCGCTCAGGCGGTCTCGGAGGTCGTCGATTTCCGGTCAATGGCCGTTGCGGGTGACGGCGACGAAGTTCAGCGTGGCCTGACGCAGGTGAAGTCGGTGGATGATGCCTATCCATTGCTGGGCACAGTCCGATTGCTGCCAGAGATGATCTTGTCCGACGCGTTCCAAGGGTCCGACGGTTTGCCGGGCGCAGTGATGGATCCGTCTCTGATCGACCGGATGGGCCTTTCCATAGGCGACCGGTTCGCCCTCGGAACCCAGTCCTTTGTCCTGATGGCATCGCTGGAACACGAGCCGGACGGCGCGGCAGACGGGTTTGCCCTGGGGCCGCGCACGTTGGTCCGTACGCAGGACTTGCAGACCTCGGGCCTGCTGGCACCGGGCACATTGTTCTCGACCAAATACCGGCTCGACCTGCCGCCGAATGTAGCGCTTCAGGCGCTGGCTGCCAGGGCAGAGCAAGCATTCGACGGCACGGGAATGCGCTGGACCGACGCGCGCAACGGCGCGCCGGGGATATCCGAGTTCGTGGGCCGCCTGAGTGCCTTTCTGATCCTCGTCGGCCTCTCCGGCCTCGCGGTCGGCGGCATCGGCGTATCCGCCGCTGTGCGCGCTTATCTGGCCCAGAAAACGGAAACCATCGCCACGCTGCGCACACTCGGGGCGGATCGGGCAACGATCTTCCAGACCTACATGATTCAGATCGGAGTTCTCTCGGGCGTTGGTATCATCCTTGGCCTCGTTCTGGGCGGCGCGATTCCGCTGTTGATCGCCCCCATCATCGAAACCCGTCTGCCTGTTCCCGCCGTCTTCTCGCTTTACGCCCGCCCACTGGCCGAGGCCGCGCTCTATGGGGTGTTAACCGCTTTCCTTTTCACCCTTTGGCCACTTGCCAGAACCGAAGAAGTGCGCGCCGCGACCCTGTTCCGCGACGCCTTGTCTACGGCGCGCAGTCTGCCGCGCTTGATCTATGTTGTGGCAACAGCCGTCGGTCTGGCCTTGTTGATCGGCGCAGCTGCGTGGTTCAGCGGATCAGTCAGGCTGACGCTCTGGACCAGCGGCGGTCTGGCCGGTGCGCTTGCATTGTTGGCGCTTTCGGCCTTCCTGATCCGCAAACTGGCCCAGACCGGAACACCATGGGCCCGAGGCCGCCCGGCCATGCGGTGGGCCCTGTCCGCAATTTCCGACCCGCGTGAAGGCGCATCCTCCGTGGTCCTGTCTCTGGGGCTTGGCCTGTCGGTTCTGGCAGCGGTGGGCCAGATCGATGGAACGCTGCGCAACGCCATCTCGGGCAACCTGCCGGATGTGGCGCCATCCTATTTCTTCGTCGACATCCAGAAAGACCAGATGCCGGGCTTCACCAAGCGGCTGGAAACCGACCCTGCCGTCAGCCGCATCGAAAGCGCGCCGATGTTGCGCGGGATCATCACCCGGATCAATGGCCGGCCCGCCCGCGAGGTGGCGGGGGATCATTGGGTTTTGGAAGGCGACCGGGGTGTCACCTATTCGGACCAGCCACCACAAAACGCCCGCATCACGGATGGCAGCTGGTGGCCCGAGGGCTACTCGGGCCCGCCGCAAGTCAGCTTCGCCGCCGAAGAGGCCGCCGAGATGGGCCTGAAACTGGGCGATGAACTGACGGTGAACATCCTCGGCCGCGATATCACCGCCGAACTGACATCCCTGCGCGAAGTTGATTTTTCGACCGCAGGCATGGGGTTCGTCATGTCCATGAACCCGCAGGCGCTTGCAGGCGCCCCCCACAGCTTCATTGCGACAGTCTATGCCGAAGAACAGGCCGAAGCCGCCATCCTGCGGGATCTGGCGGGGCGGTTCCCGAACATTACCGCGGTCCGGGTGCGGGACGCCATCGACCGTGTCTCCGGCTTGCTTGCAGGGCTTGCCGCAGCCACCTCTTATGGCGCAGGTGTCTCGTTGCTGACCGGATTCCTTGTTCTGATCGGCGCCGCAGCGGCGGGTGAACCCGCACGGCGCTACGAGGCGGCGATCCTGAAAACGCTCGGCGCTGACCGCGGTCGCATCCTGCGAAGCTTTGCCCTGCGCGCGATCCTGTTGGGCGCGGCCGCGGGCGGTGTCGCGCTGCTGACGGGAATCCTGGGCGGTTGGGCCGTTGCCACCTATATCTTCGATACCGGGTTTACGATCATCTGGTCCTCGGCCCTCGGCATTGTGCTGGCGGGCATCGGTGCGACGCTGGGCGCGGGCGTGGCCTTCGCCCTGCGCCCGCTCTCGGTTCGGCCAGCGCGCATCCTGCGCGCCAGCGATTGATTTCAGCGCATGCAGGCAACGGGTTGCAAAATCTTCAGCAGCTGATCGTTGTCGCAAACCAATGCGTCCAGCGTGATTTCATCCAGCGAGGCATAAAACACCTCGGCCGCGTCCTGAAGCGCCAGCCGCAGCCGGCAGGCATCGGTCAGGGGGCAGGTGTTGTCGGCATCCGCAAAACACTCGGCGATCGGCAGACCGCCTTCCACGTGGCGAAAGACCGACCCGATGCGAATCTGGTCCGCAGGCCGGGCCAGCGCCATGCCACCGTTGCGGCCACGCTGTGTGCTCAGATACTCCAGCTGACTAAGCTGATTGATCACTTGCGCCAGATGGTTTTCCGAGATGTTGCAGACTTCGGCGATCTCGGATTTGGTTACCAGCCGATCCTGATGGGCTGCGCAATACATCAACAGGCGCACGGCGATATTTGTCCGTTTGGTAATCCGCATAGCGGCCTCCCTCATAACAAGATGAAGCCTTATTGCATGTCTCGTAAAAAGACTGTTTGACATACATCAATTGTTACCGAAGGACGTGGCCCGCATGGCAGACCCCTATTTCTTTGGCTATGGCAGCCTCGTGAACCTCGCGACGCATGACTTCCCCGATCCGCGACCGGCCCGGCTGAAAGGCTGGCGGCGCGCCTGGAGGCATACCGACCTGCGCCCCGTTGCCTTTTTAACGGCAATCCCCGATCCGGAATCAGAGATCGACGGCATGATTGCCCATGTGCCCGGAAACGACTGGGCGGCGTTGGACGAGCGTGAATGGGCCTATGACCGCATCGCCGCCACTCACGCCGTCACGCACCCGCTTACGCATGCGGTCGATATCGCAGTCTATGCGGTTCCGCAGGGCAGGCACACCGAGCCATCAGATCAACATCCCTTGCTGCTCAGCTATATCGATGTCGTAGTGCAGGGTTACCTGCGTGCGTTCGGCCCCGAAGGCGCAGCTCGGTTCTTTGCAACAACCGATGGCTGGGAGGCGCCAATCCTGAACGACCGCGCTGAACCCCGCTATCCGCGCCACCAGCAGCTGAACCCGGACGAGATCCGATTTGTCGACGACCACCTGACCCGTTTGGGCAGCAGGATCACCCACCCCGCATAAAGAAAAGAGGCAGGCACACCGGCCCGCCCCTTCTTTTGTTCAACAATATTTTCGCCGTTAGCAAGCGCCGTAAGGCGGGATTCCGCTACCCGCGCGCCCGGATCACCTGCAGCAAAGGCAGCAGCGCTGCCATCTCCGGCCCACGCTCCATACCCGTCAACGCCTTGCGCAACGGCATGAACAGCCCCTTGCCCTTGCGGCCTGTGGCCTCTTTCACCGCCTTGGTCCAGCTGCCCCATGTCTCGCCGTCGAACGAGCCTTCGGGCAGCAGCGCCATGGCCTCGGCAATAAATGCGCGATCCTCGTCATCGATCAGAGGTTCAGCCCCGTCCCGGCACAGTTCCCACCAGCCTTTGAGATCACCCAGAGTGGTGATGTTCTCGCGCGCCATGGCCCAGAACGGCTCGGCCAGCTCTGCGGGAACGCCCGCATCCGCGACTGCCCCGGCCACGTCAGCCAGCGGCAGCGATTGCAGATGTTTCGCGGTCAGCGGGAACAGGTCCTGTACATCGAACTTGGTCGGTGCCGCTCCGAAACGGCTGACATCGAAGCCGTCGATCAATTCGGCCATGTCCGAACGCAATTCCACCGGATCAGAAGAACCCAGACGCGCCATCAGACTGAGCAAAGCCATCGGCTGAACGCCCTGCTCACGCAGATCGCGCAGCGCCAGCGTGCCCAGACGTTTGGACAGCGCCTCGCCCTGCGGTCCGGTCAGCAGCGAGTGATGGGCAAAGCGTGGGCAATTACCACCCAGCGCCTGAATGATCTGAATCTGCGTTGCAGTATTGGTCACGTGATCCGAGCCGCGCACGACGTCCGTCACGCCCATCTCGGTATCATCCACCACCGACGCGATGGTATAAAGCACCTGACCGTCCCCCCGGATCAGCACCGGATCAGAGACCGAGGCCGCATCGATCGAAATATCGCCCAGAATACCATCGGTCCACTCGATCCGCTCATGATCCAGCTTGAACCGCCAGACGCCATTGCCCCGCTCGGCGCGCAGCGCCTCTTTCTCGGCATCGCTGAGGTTCAGCGCGGCCCGGTCGTAAACCGGCGGTTTGCCCATGTTCAGTTGCTTCTTGCGCTTGAGGTCCAGTTCAGTGGGCGTTTCAAACGCTTCATAGAAGCGGCCCATTTCGCGCAATTTGTCAGCAGCCTCGGCATAGCGATCCAGACGCTCCGACTGACGCTCGACCCGGTCCCAGTGCAGGCCCAGCCAGTCCAGATCCTGCTTGATCGCATCGACATATTCTTCCTTCGACCGCTCGGGGTCGGTGTCGTCGATACGCAGGATGAACGTGCCGCCCGCCTTTCGAGCGATCAGATAGTTCATCAGGGCTGTGCGCAGGTTGCCCACATGGATGTATCCGGTGGGCGACGGGGCGAAACGGGTGGTGGTCATGGGTGTCTCCTGTTGGCGCGGCTCTTGTCACAGGATTGGCGAATTGTCCAGCGAATGACGGAACAAGTGGTGGTTCCAAGTAGATACACGCTCGCGACATAAACAAAAATTCACACGTAATGTTCAAGCACGCAGATATTGTGACAAGGGTATAAACTGGCAGCAGACTCAGACTGACCTAGTTGAAAACATTATGCGCTGATAGGGAGACCAGAAATGACCATCAAGATGACCCGCCGCGCGGCCCTTGGCACGGCTGCAGCTTTGCCATTTGCGACAGCGGCCGCGCCTGTTCTTGCCGCAGGTGCCGAGGCCAAAGCCAATTCGACCATCGCCAAATCCTTTGCTCTGGGCGATTTCACCGTCACCACTCTGCTGGACGGCAGTCTGCCGCGAGACGGTGCCAAAGAGATTTTCGGAGGCGGCGCATCGGACGAGGAGTTCGCGAAAGTTTCGGCCGAGAATTTCATTCCTGCAGATAAGGCGCATTTCTTCTTCACCCCGACACTGGTGAATACCGGGTCCGAGCTTGTTCTGTTCGACACCGGACTTGGTCAGGGCGGCATTCAGGCCGCACTTGCGGATGTAGGCGTAACGCCGGATCAGATTGACGTTGTGGTCATCACTCACATGCATCCAGACCACATTGGCGGCATGACCACCAATGATGCCGCGACCTTTGCCAACGCCCGCTATGTGACCGCAGCGCCGGAATATGATTTCTGGGCCGCACAGGACGCGGGCAACCGGGTCGGTGATCTGGTTGCGGCCAAGGTCACGCCGCTGGCCGAGAAGATGAGCTTTATCGGGGATGGGGGCGAAGTTGCCTCGGACATCACGGGCATGGCCGCGTTCGGGCACACGCCGGGCCACATGGTCTATCATCTAGAAAGCAACGGCCAACGTCTGGTTCTGACGGCGGATCTGGCCAATCACTATGTCTGGTCCTTCGCGCATCCCGAATGGGAGGTGCGCTTTGACATGGACAAAGCCGCCGCCACGCAGTCACGCCGCGATGTGCTGGGAATGCTGGCCGCGGACAAGGTGCCGATGATCGGCTATCACATGCCCTTCCCAGCAGCCGGTTTCGTCGAAACCCGCGGCGACGGGTTCCGCTTTGTGCCGGTCAGCTATCAGATGATGGGCTGAGGCGTTAGTATCCCGGGTTCGGCCGCACTTTTGACCCATCCGTAAACCGGGAAAGGCGAAAGGCGGTCGGATCGACGCAAGGATCAGTCTGCATCACAAGATCGGCCGCAAGTCGTCCGGCACCGGGACCGATACCAAACCCGTGGCCCGAAAATCCGGTTGCTATGAACAAACCGGGCGTGCTCTCGACGCCTGAAATCACCGGAATTGCATCCGGCGTCACGTCGATCATTCCGGCCCAGCTTTGTACGATCTCAGCCGCGTTCAGCGCCGGGAAGGCCTTGCGAGCGCTTGCCCAAGCCTTCCGCAACACTTTCTGCGATGGCTCGGGGTCCAGAACCCGGCAATGCTCGAACGGGGTGACGTCGGTGGGCAGCCAGCTGCGATCCTTTTGCGCCTCGGTCAGCCAGCGGCGCGACAGGCGGAATCGCAGCGATCGCCAGTCCTGACGGAGCGCGGGCAGAAATTGCCACGCCAAACGAAAGCTGTCGGGCACGATATCGACCGTGTTCTCATGCCCCGACGCGATGGTGTGCCCGCCATCTGCCCGCTTGCGCATAGCGAAATCATCGCTCCACAGCGCAACCTCGGGGGCGGGCTCCGCCGGAGACGACCGCATCACCGTGTTCAATACCTTGAGCTGCGGCAGCGCGATCCCGGTGTTCCCGGCAAACAAGCGGGACCAGACACCGCCAGCCAGCACCACATGGCTGCAGGCCACACGGCCCCTCTCGGTGAAAACCCCCGCGATGCGCCCTGCCTGTAAGTCGACGCTGCGCACCGCGCAATTTGTCATGAGGGCGGCGCCCCGATCCCGTGCAGCTTCGGCGATGGCGGGTGCCGCCCATTGCGGTTCCGCACGCCCGTCCTGCGGCATATACAGCGCGGAACGCTGCCCCGTACCGTTGCCCGGCAGCAGATCGTTCAACTCTGCGCCCGAGATCATGCGTGCGCCGGTCTGTAGCCCCTCAACGTTTCCAAGCCATTTTGTCAGATTGCCTTCGCTACGGCGACCCGAAGCCCCGAACAGAATGCCGGATTGGACATAGCCCGTCTTACGTCCGATCCGCGCGTCCAGTTCCTGCCAGAGGCGAAGCGACTGTATCATCAGGGGAATTTCACGCGGGTCACGCATACCAAGGCGCACCCAACCCCAATTGCGCGAGCTCTGTTCGCCCGCGATCCGGCCTTTTTCGCACAACAGGACAGACACGCCCCGTTCGGCCAGTTCCAGCGCGGTCGACGCACCGATAATGCCGCCACCGATAACGACGACATCCACGTTTTTTGGAAGAGTAAGATCAGGTTCGACAGGGGTCGGGGTCGGGCCAGGCATCAACCGCTCGGAATTGGTTTATCGAAGCCTCATCCAGCCTGATTGAACCTGCGGTGACAATGCGGAACAGATATCCATCCGAGGGTTTACTGCAACTGTGGCCATTCGGCCAACGCACGACCTCTAAAGGCGCGCTGATTGGTCGGCGACCTAAGCCGCGCCGGACAGCTGTGCCCACTTCTGGCGCAACACGGCACCAATTCCCGGCTCAGGTTGCACAGCAAGCGCCTCTTGTGGCCGCAGCACTGGAAATTCAGTGCGCACGGGCTGTGCCTCCGCCATGGGCGCGGGCTTCTCCTGATTCAGGATATCCGCAATTGAGATATCCAGCGCTTCTTCATTCAACTCTCGCGGCGCCGACTCCATGGTCTGCAGTTGCGTCCGAGTATGAAGCGGCTTGTCGTACCCATATGTCATTTTGACCACCAATACCTATACTGGCATCCAACACACGGATGCCTTCCCCCAGTTGAACGCATTTGGCTGATAACCCCGGTAATTCAGGTCAAAGCACAAGATTGCGTCACGTTTGCCCGATATGAGGCAAACCCCGGTCTTAAATGTGTCCAAAAAAGGGCCAAAAAGCAAGGATCACGCCCGCCAATCCCGCCAAACGACCGGTATTGACGAACAATCCACAACCACAATTCGAATTGCGCTTTATCAGTAAACGATAGGGTGCTTAAGGCCTCTGGCCCCGGTCGCGCCAGTGATTCACGATGGGGTAACGCCGGTCCAGCCAGAAAGCGCGCGGCGTCAGCCGGGTGCCCGGCGCAGATTGGAAGCGCTTGTATTCGCTGATGTAGATCAGATGCTCCACCCGCCGCGCCTCGGCCTCATCGAAGCCGGCGGCCACACAATCGGCGACCGAGCCATCCTGATCCACCAGAATATCCAGAATCGCATCCAGCACCGGATAGTCGGGCAGGCTGTCGCTGTCCTTCTGATCTTCGCGCAGTTCCGCACTGGGCGGCTTGTCGATGACCGAAGGGCGAATGACCTCGCCCTGCGGTCCCATCATCCAATCGCGGTGATTGGCATTGCGCCAGCGGCAGGTTTCGAAAACGCGGGTTTTGTACAGGTCCTTGATCGGGTTATAGCCGCCATTCATGTCGCCATAGATCGTGGCATAACCCACCGCGACCTCGGACTTGTTTCCGGTGGTCAGCAGCATCTCGCCAAACTTGTTCGAGATCGCCATCAGCAACAGCCCGCGCAGTCGAGACTGAATATTCTCTTCGGTCAGGTCTTCATCGCGCCCTTCGAACAGCGGGGCCAAAGTTTCGGTCACCGCGGCCCGCCCCTGCGAAATCGGCACAAAGTCGTAATGCACGCCCAACGCCTGCGCGACCGCCTCGGCATCGTCCAATGAGCTTTGGCTGGTATATTCCGACGGCAACATTACACAGCGCACGTTATCAGCCCCGATGGCATCCACCGCGATGGTCGCAACAAGTGCCGAGTCGATGCCACCCGACAGGCCCAGAACCGCCTTCCTGAACCCCGTCTTGGCCATATAGTCGCGCAGCGATTGCACCATGGCGCGATAGTCCTGCTCCCATGCGTCCGGTTGCGGCACGATCTCGCCCGCAGCGATCTGCCAGCCGTCGTCGCCCCGCATCAGGTCGATATGCTGCACCACCTCGTCGAAGACCGGCATCCGGAACGCCAGCTCTCCGCCCGGGTTCAGGCCGAACGTAGCGCCGTCGAAGATCTGATCATCCTGACCACCGACCATATTCAGATAGATCAGCGGCAATCCGGTCTCGACCACGCGCGAGACCATGTGGTTCAGCCGGATATCGTACTTGTCGCGGAAATAGGGCGAGCCATTGGGGATCAGCAGAAACTCGGCGCCGGTTTCTTCAAGCGTTTCGGCCACGTCCTCGTGCCAGCCATCCTCGCAGATCGGGCTGCCGATACGGATATTGCCGACCGCATAGGGCCCGCCCAGAGGACCTGCATCATACAGGCGGACCTCGTCAAAGACCGTCTCATTCGGCAGGTGATGTTTCAGAACCTTGCTGACAATCCGACCGCCCTTGAGGATCAGGTAAGCGTTATAGAGCTTGCCATCTTCAACCCAGGGACCACCAATAGCCAGCGCAGGACCATTGGCGCATTGTTCGGACAGCGCCTCGACCGCCGCCATCGCTGCCCGGTGAAACACCGGCTTCATCACCAGATCCTGAGTGTTGTACCCGGTAATGAACATCTCGGGCAGCGCCACCAGATCGGCCTGCGCATCGCGCCCTTCGGCCCATGCGGCGGCGGCCTTGGCCGCATTGCCGTCGATATCCCCAACGGTCGGGTTCAGCTGCGCCAGAGTGATACGGAAACGATCGGCCATCTTGCCCTCTTGCCTGCGTCAGTCTTTCAGGGATTTAGCAGATCACAGCGCAAGTAAAAGGCAAATGCGGCAAAAGCCGTTGCTCTGTCCCCGGCGGTATCCTAGTTTTGCCGCGGACCAACAACCAAGATACCCCGCAGGCAGGCACGATCATGAACGCATTCCGCATTTCCATTGCCGCAGCAACCTTGTCCCTGATGGCGCAGGCCGCGCTGGCGCAGCAAAGCGGTCAGGTCGTCGTCGCGGATGACGATGTGGGCGGCGTGTATGAGGGAACGTTCGAGAACGGCTTGCGGCACGGAACCGGCACCTATCGGCTGCCCAACGGGTTCGAATATTCCGGCGAATGGGTCGAAGGCGAGATTCAGGGCCGGGGCATCGCCCGCTATACCAACGGCGCGGTGTATGAGGGCGGTTTCGTCAAAGGTCGGCCGGAAGGCCGGGGCAAGATCACCTATGCCGACGGACGCAGCTACGAAGGTGACTGGTCCGAGGGTGCAATTAACGGCGCAGGTATCGCCGAATACACCAACGGCATGCGCTATGACGGCGGCTTCGAGAATGCCAAGCGCCACGGCAAGGGCGTGCTGACTGGTCCAGACGGCTATGTCTATGACGGCGACTGGATCGAGGGCCGGAAAGAGGGCGCGGCCAAAATCACTTATGCCGATGGCAGTACCTATGAAGGTGGCATCAAGAACGGACAGCGTCATGGAACCGGAACCCAGAACATGGCCGACGGGTTCTCGTATTCCGGTGGCTGGGTCGAGGATACGATGACCGGTTCCGGTCGTCTGGTTTATGCCAACGGGGATGTCTACGAAGGCACGCTGGCCAACGGACGGCGACAGGGTGAAGGCAAGGTCACCCATGCCAACGGCGCGGTTTACGAGGGCAATTTCGCCGATGACATGCGCAATGGGCAAGGAACCTTCACCGGCACCGACGGCTTTCGCTATACCGGCGAATGGCAAAACGGCCAGATTCAGGGTCTGGGTGAAGTGACCTATGCAGACGGCTCGGTCTATATCGGGGATTTTCAGGATGATCTGCCGCACGGGAAAGGGCGCACGACCTATCCGAATGGCACCGTCTATGACGGCGACTGGGTGGCGGGCATATTCGAAGGTTCCGGCACCGCGACCTATCCCAACGGCACCATATACAAAGGCCAGTTCAGAAACGCCCGCAGCCACGGCAAAGGCGTACTGACATTTGCCAACGGCTATCAATACGACGGCGATTGGGTCGATGGCGTCCGGCATGGCACGGGCAAAGCCACCTTCCCGGATGGCATCACCTATGAGGGCGAATTCGAAAATGGAAAGCGTCAGGGCCAGGGTACGCTGACCCGTCCCGGTGGGTTCAGCTATACCGGGGCATGGGCGGATGGGAAGATCAACGGTTTCGGCACCGCAACCTATGAGACCGGTGATGTCTATGAGGGCAACTTCCTAGACAACAAGCGTCACGGCGACGGCACGATGCGCTATGCCGGTGGAGAGGTTGAAACGGGTGTCTGGGACAATGACGCGTTGGCAAGCGAAGCCGAGACACCGTCTGAACCGGATGCGCCTGCGACAGAACCCGAGGCAGCGGAACCCGCGTCAGACCCGGCCGAAACGGGCACGAACGACGGCTGATTGCAGCTACCAGGGCACCGGGTTCCCGGCCCAATCATAGAACCCGCCCGTCTCGTCCGGTGTCAGCGCGTCAATCACGGCCAGCAGATTGCCTGCGGCGTCCTCAGGGGCGACGGCGGGATGTCGGCCCAGATATTTCTCGGTAAAGGCGGTTTTGACTGTTCCGGGATGTAAGGCGACGCACAGGGCGTGTTTGTGGGTCCGCGCCAGTTCAATCGCCGCCGTGTGAACGATTTGATTCACCGCAGCCTTGGCCGCGCGATAGCTAACCCAGCCGCCCAGCCGATTGTCTCCGATGGAGCCCACGCGCGCGGACAACACCGCGATGGCCGCCGGGCGATCTCGCGGCAGAAGTCTTTGTGCGTGACGCAAAACCAATGCCGGGCCAACCGCATTCAGGGCGAACTGATCCATCATCGCCTGTGCCGAGACCGACCGCATGGATTTCTCAGGGACCGCGCCTTCGACCTCTAACGCGCCCGAGGCAATCAGGATCAGATCGAACGGGCCGGAAAGCCCGCACAACATATGCTCCACTACATCGGGCCGGGTCAGGTCAAACCCATCCACGGAGCGGGACAGACAGGTGACCTGAACACCCTGTCCCTGCAGGCGTCGCTTCAGGGCGCAGCCAATCCCACCCGAAGCACCGATAATTAGTGCGTTTTCCATGCCGCAAGAGCTAGGCGGAAACTGCACCCCATCAACCGCGCGCCCAAATTTCGCCGCAACTGAAATTCCTTCTTTTCATTCGCCACCTGCGCTGTATAAGCTCAACCCCATGATCAACCGCGCAGATATCCTTTTTGCCGACACCGCCCTGCGCGGTGCATCGCTGCGTGGCCTACTGATCCTAATCCGCCTCTGAGCGTGCCATCCGGCGCGCCCGCTCAGAGGAGGACGCCC
Source organism: Ruegeria sp. L12 (assembly GCF_056531745.1). Taxonomy (NCBI): domain Bacteria; kingdom Pseudomonadati; phylum Pseudomonadota; class Alphaproteobacteria; order Rhodobacterales; family Roseobacteraceae; genus Ruegeria; species Ruegeria sp. L12. The sequence continues at coordinate 159,427 of NZ_JBQFMH010000009.1, read as the reverse complement.
GCGCGCCATAGGCTTTAGGACAGAAGAAGAAAGAGTACCCCATGACCAACGTGACCGACCAAGACCGCGTCTTGATCTTCGATACCACTTTGCGCGACGGCGAGCAGAGCCCCGGCGCCACCATGACCCATGACGAAAAGCTGGAAATTGCCGAGCTGCTGGACGAAATGGGCGTCGACATTATCGAAGCCGGGTTTCCCATCGCCTCCGAGGGGGATTTCAAGGCGGTGTCCGAGATCGCCGAGCGTTCGAAGAACAGCCGCATCTGCGGTCTGGCCCGTGCCAATTTCGCCGATATCGACCGCTGCTGGGAGGCGGTGAAACACGCCGGCAAGAACCGCATTCACACCTTCATCGGCACCTCGCCGCTGCACCGGGCCATTCCGAACCTGACCATGGACGAGATGGCCGACAAGATTCACGAAACGGTCAGCCACGCGCGCAATCTGTGTGAAAACGTGCAGTGGTCGCCGATGGATGCGACCCGGACGGAATGGGATTACCTGTGCCGCGTGATCGAGATTGCAATCAAGGCGGGCGCAACCACGATCAACATCCCCGACACCGTGGGCTATACCGCGCCGGTAGAAAGCGCCGATCTGATCAAGCGTCTGATCGAAACTGTGCCGGGCGCGGATGAGGTGGTGTTTGCCACCCATTGCCACAACGATCTCGGCATGGCGACAGCGAACTCTCTGGCGGCTGTAGCCGGGGGTGCGCGGCAGATCGAATGCACCATCAACGGGCTGGGTGAGCGCGCAGGCAACACCGCATTGGAAGAGGTGGTAATGGCGCTGCGCACGCGCAACGACATCATGCCATGGCACACGGGCATCGACACCACCAAGATCATGCATATCTCGCGCCGGGTGGCGACTGTGGCGGGTTTCCCGGTTCAGTTCAACAAGGCCATCGTCGGCAAGAACGCATTCGCCCATGAAAGCGGCATCCATCAGGACGGGATGCTGAAGAACCGCGAGAATTTCGAGATCATGCGCCCCGAGGATATTGGCCTGTCCGGCACCTCGCTGCCGCTGGGCAAGCACTCGGGCCGTGCTGCGTTGCGCGACAAGCTGGAAACGCTGGGCTATGAGGTGGGCGACAACCAGCTCAAGGACATCTTCGTGCGGTTCAAGGATCTGGCCGACCGCAAGAAAGAGGTCTTCGACGATGACCTGATCGCGTTGATGACGCTGGACGATGACGAAACCAACGACCACCTGCAACTGGTCTCGATGAAGGTCACCTGCGGCACCGGAGGTCAGGCGGAATCAACGGTCGAGCTGGAAGTTGACGGCAAAGACGTGATCGCGACCGAACATGGGGACGGCCCCGTCGACGCGACTTTCAAGGCGATCCGCGCGCTTTATCCAAACGAAGCGCATCTGCAGCTGTATCAGGTTCATGCGGTGACCGAAGGAACCGACGCGCAGGCCACGGTTTCCGTTCGTCTGGAAGAAGATGGCATGATCGCCACCGGGCAATCTGCAAACACCGATACGGTCGTTGCCTCGGCCAAAGCTTATATCCACGCCCTGAACCGTCTGATCATGCGCCGTGAAAAGGCCGGTCCTGGCGCAGACACGCGTGAGATCAGCTACAAGGACCTGACCTGATTTAGGGGCAAGGCGAAAGGCTCCCGCACCCGCGGGTGTCCGGCTTCGCCGAACCCCCTTGCGGCTTTGGGACCGGCAGGGCGCCTGCGGCGCGCTCCCGGGCCCAACACGTTTGACGGCATCTCTGATGCTGGCAAACGTGGCGGGAGGTCTTCCGGCTTGTAGTGAAGCGCTTTCTCAGAGCTGTGCGAACAGCTTTGACAGGCGGCCCGTTTCCTCTTCAATCCCAAAGGGTGCATTCAGTATGAACATGCCCGATCCGACCATCCTGTGCCCTTCGCGCGCCGGGGGAAAAGTCACTTCGTGACAAATCGTCTTTGGATAGGCTGCGGATTTCAGCGCCGAGACCATTGGACGATGGCGACCATCGGTCAATATCGGATACCACAGAGCGATCACCCCGACATTCCACTTGCGATGCAGCTTGGCGATCAGCCCCGGCAGACGATCATAATCCGCTTTCACTTCATAGCTGGGGTCGATCAGCATCATTCCGCGTCGCGGTATCGGCGGCAGCAGGGAATGCGCCAGTTCGAACCCATCCTGCTGATAAACCTTTGACCCGTAGGGCGACAATGCCAATGAAAGCGCCGTATATTCCTGCGGATGCAATTCCGCGAAATGCAGACCGTCCTGTTCCCGCAGCAGATTGGCCGCGATCAACGGCGAACCGGGATAAGCCGCCGCGCCATGGCGGGTTTGTACCGTCTCCAGCACCCGCGCCATTGGATGATCGGCGTCAAACCACCTCTCGCGCTGAGCCCGCGCGATCCCGACTGCGGCTTCACCGGTCCGGACAGCTTCGGCTGCGTCAAGATGATACAGGCCGCGTCCGGAATGCGTCTCGATATAGCTGATCGGCTTGTCCTTACGGGTCAGATACTGCAGCACCCATGCCAATAATGCGTGCTTTTGCACATCAGCCAGATTTCCAGCGTGGTAAATGTGTTGATATGAGAGCATTTTGCCTTCTAAAGTCCCTAGCAATAAGGCGGAAAGGTGCTGATTGTCGCGGAATCAGCCCTTTAACCGGGCGAGTTGGCACCCTATAAGGCATCCGTCCCGGAACCGTCGAGTCGCGGGCAGTGGAAATTCTGACAAACGGGATCAGTGAAATATGGGCATCTTTGGCAATCTGGGCGGCCTGTTCTCAGCGGACATGGCAATTGACCTCGGGACAGCGAACACGCTGGTTTATGTCAAAGGACGCGGTGTGATCCTGTCGGAACCCTCGGTTGTGGCCTATCACGTCAAGGATGGCGTCAAAAAGGTTCTGGCCGTCGGCGAAGACGCCAAGCTGATGCTGGGCCGCACGCCCGGTTCCATCGAAGCGATCCGGCCGATGCGCGAGGGTGTGATTGCCGATTTCGACACCGCCGAAGAGATGATCAAGCATTTCATCCGCAAGGTGCACAAACGCTCGACCTTCTCGAAGCCCAAGATCATCGTCTGCGTCCCGCATGGTGCGACACCGGTTGAAAAGCGCGCAATCCGTCAGTCGGTTCTGTCCGCAGGCGCGCGGCGCGCGGGCCTGATTGCCGAACCGATTGCAGCCGCGATTGGCGCAGGCATGCCCATCACCGACCCGACCGGCAACATGGTCGTCGATATCGGCGGCGGCACCACCGAGGTTGCGGTTCTGTCGCTGGGCGACATCGTCTATGCCCGCTCGGTCCGTGTGGGTGGAGACCGTATGGACGAGGCGATCATCTCGTATCTGCGTCGTCAGCAGAACCTGTTGGTGGGTGAATCCACCGCCGAGCGCATCAAGACCACCATCGGCACCGCCCGGATGCCCGACGATGGCCGTGGCCAGTCGATGCATATCAGGGGTCGCGACCTGCTGAACGGTGTGCCGAAGGAAATCGAGATCAGTCAGGCACAGGTTGCCGAGGCCCTGTCCGAACCCGTCCAGCAGATTTGCGAGGCGGTGATGACCGCGCTGGAAACCACGCCGCCCGATCTGGCCGCAGATATCGTGGATCGCGGCGTGATGCTGACCGGCGGCGGCGCGCTGCTGGGCGATCTGGATCTGGCGCTGCGCGAGCAGACCGGACTGGCCGTGTCGATTGCCGATGAAAGCCTGAATTGTGTGGCTTTGGGCACCGGCAAGGCGCTGGAATACGAAAAACAACTGCGCCACGCGATTGACTACGACAGCTAAGGCGCGCACCCTGAACGGGTGAGAACTCGGGCACGAGCAGCACGGGAAGGTTACCTGTGGCAAAGGACCGATCACAGCGCGACGAATACACGACACCCCTGCGCCGATTGCTGTTGGGGATCGTGGTGCTGTGCCTGCTGGCGATCTTTCTGGTCTGGCGCATCGACAGCCCACGGGTCGAGCGGTTCCGCGCGCAGGTGGTGGACAAGGTGGTGCCCTCGATGGAATGGGCGATGGTGCCGGTCACTGCCGGCGTCAATCTGGTGCGGGATTTCCAAAGCTACCAGCGCCTCAGCGAACAGAATCAGGAGTTGCGCAGCGAACTGCGCCTGATGCGCGCCTGGAAAGAGGCGGCGCTGCAGTTGGAACAGGAAAACGCCCGCCTGCTGGACCTCAACAATGTGCGGCTTGATCCCCGGCTAACCTATGTGACGGGCGTGGTGATGGCCGATAGTGGCTCTCCGTTTCGGCAATCGGTGCTGCTGAATGTGGGTGAGCGTGACGGAATCGTCGATGGCTGGGCGACGATGGACGGGATCGGCGTGGTCGGTCGCATCTCGGGCGTCGGACCGGACACGGCGCGAGTAATCCTGCTGACCGATGCCTCAAGCGCCATTCCGGCGACCATTCAGCCCTCGGGCCAGACTGCGCTGATTACAGGGGACAACAGCCCCTCGCCTCTGGTCGAGTTTCTCGAAAACCGCGAACTTGTCCGCCCCGGTGATCGCGTCGTGACATCGGGCGATGGCGGCGTGTTCCCCGGCGGATTGCTGATCGGTCAGATTGCGGTCGATCCGGGCGGCAGGCTGCGGGTGCGCCTGTCGGCCGATTTCGAACGGCTCGAGTTTCTGCGGGTGCTGCGGTTCCAATCCGCCCAGCCGATACAGGATCCCGGCGGCATCGTTGGCCCGCGACAGCCCGCTGCCGCGCTGACACCGCAGGAGGCGACGGATGGATAGGCCGGCCTCGCAACTCTGGGTGAAACGGGGCCTCTACATGGCGATTGCGACGTTGGTGATGTTTCTGCACCTGCTGCCGCTGGACAGCCAGCCCGATCGGTGGCCGTTTCCCGAGTTGTTGATTGCGCTGACCTATGCCTGGGTGCTGCGCCGCCCCGAATACGTTCCGATCCTGTCGATTGCGTTTGTGATGCTGATGGCAGATCTGCTGCTGCAACGCCCGCCGGGGCTGCTGGCCGCGTTGGTGATTTTGGGTGCCGCCTATCTGCGTTCCGCTGCACCGGGGATGCGGGATGGCGGCTTTGTTAGCGAATGGACCACGGTGGGCGCGGTGATCACGGCAGTTTTTATGCTCAACCGGGTCATTCTTGGTATTCTGTCGGTGCAACAGGCCGCGCTGGGACCCGTGGTGATTCAAGTCATGCTGACAATTATGGCATACCCCGTGATCGTTCTGCTCAGTCAGAGCGCGTTTGGCGTGCGTCGCAAATCCGTCACTGACAGCACAACCACTGGCGGGGTGCGGACATGAAGCAGCGCAAGCCCAAGTCAAAAGGCCTTGCCTATAAGCGCCTGCCGCGCCGGGCGCTGGTTTTGGGCGGGTTGCAGGCTGTATTCATCGGTGGCCTGGCCGCCCGGATGCGGTTCATGCAGGTGGATCAGGCCGATGAATACCGTCTGCTGGCCGAAGAAAACCGCATCAACATCCGCCTGATCCCGCCGACGCGCGGGCGGATCTATGACCGCAACGGGCAGATCATCGGGCAGAACACGCCCTCATATCGCATCGTGATGGTGCGCGAGGATGCGGGCGATATTGACAAGGTCATTGCCAAGCTGTCCGACCTGATCCCCCTGACCGAGGATGAGATTGAGCGTGCGAAAACCGAAATGCGCCGCTCGGCCCCGTTCCTGCCGGTCACGCTGGCCGATCAGGTGACGTGGGAGGATATCTCGAAGGTTGCCGTCAACGCCCCCGCGCTGCCCGGTGTCACGCCCGAGGTGGGATCGACCCGGCAATATCCCCGGTATGAGGATTTTGCCCATGTGGTGGGATATGTCGGCCCGGTCAGCGATTATGACCTCAGCCAGATCGAAGACCCCGAGCCGGTGCTGCTGATACCGCGTTTTCAGATCGGCAAGGTGGGCCTTGAGGCCAAGCAGGAAACCAGCCTGCGCGGCAAGGCTGGTGCAAAACGGGTCGAGGTGAACGCCACGGGCCGCGTGATGCGCGAGCTTGACCGACAGGAGGGCACAACCGGGGCCGATCTGCAGCTCTCGGTCGATGCCGATCTGCAGCAATACGCGCAGGCCCGGCTGGCCGGGGAAAGCGCCGCAGCCGTCGTGATCGACTGCGAAACCGGCGATATCCGCGCCATCAGTTCGGCCCCGAGCTTTGATCCGAACCTCTTTGTGCGCGGCATCTCGGTGGCCGATTACCGCACGCTGACCAATGACAAATACCGCCCGCTGGCCAACAAGACGGTGCAGGGCACCTATCCGCCCGGTTCGACCTTCAAGATGATCACTGCCCTTGCGGCGCTTGAGGCTGGAGTAATCGGGCCGTCAAACACGGTTTATTGCCCCGGCTTCCTGAAGGTCGGAAGCCGACGGTTCCATTGCTGGAAACGCGGCGGACATGGAACGGTAGATCTGGAATTGTCGCTGAAGCGCAGTTGCGATGTCTATTACTATGACGTGGCCCTGCGCGTTGGCATCGACAAGATATCCGAGATGGCCCGCACCTTCGGACTGGGTGTCAAGCATGACATCCCGATGTCAGCCGTGGCGGCGGGTCTGGCCCCCAATCAGCAGTGGAAACAGCGGGTGCACGGGCAGGACTGGCTGGTCGGTGACACCGCGAACGCGTCGATCGGTCAGGGGTTCATGCTGGCTTCGCCCCTGCAACTGGCGGTGATGACGGCACGGCTGGCAACCGGTCGGGAAATCAAGCCGCGCCTCGTTCGTTCGATCAACGGGGTCGAACAGCCCTCGGGCGCAGGTGAGCCGCTGGCGATAAATCAAAACAATCTGGAACAGGTGCGCCGGGCCATGTTCACGGTCTCGAACGACCGGCGCGGCACGGCCTATCGCAGCCGCATCATCGCCGATGAATTTCGCATGGCGGGCAAGACCGGCACCAGTCAGGTGCGCAATATCACCAAGGCCGAACGTGCCGCAGGCGTAATCCGCAACGAGGACCTGCCCTGGGAACGTCGCGACCACGCGCTGTTCGTCAGCTTCGCACCATATGACAACCCGAAATACGCCGTGGCTGTGGTGGTGGAACATGGCGGCGGCGGCTCGAAGGCGGCCGCACCGGTGGCGCGCGATATCATGTTGCAGGCGCTTTATAACGGCACGCCGCCGCTCGAGGCGTATCCGGCCGGTGATCGTGAGCGCATCAAGGAACAGCAAAAACGGCTTGAGGGCGACCGCCGCCCCAAAGCGCGTCCTGACGCAAAGGACCGCGCATGAGCTATCTTGAATATGCCGTCAAATCCACGCCTTCGGGATTCCGCAAGTTCCTTTACATGAACTGGCCGCTAACCCTGTTGCTGATCAGTGTGGCAAGCGCAGGTTTCCTGATGCTTTTCTCGGTGGCGGGTGGATCGTGGACGCCATGGGCCGAACCACAGATGGAGCGGTTCGGACTGGGTTTGGCAGCGATGTTCATCATCGCGCTGGTGCCGATCTGGTTCTGGCGCAACATGTCGGTTGTGGCCTATCTCGGCTCAATCGGGCTGCTTGTCGTGGTCGAGCTGTTTGGCACCATCGGCATGGGTGCGCAGCGCTGGATCGATCTGGGGTTCATGCGCTTGCAGCCTTCCGAGGTGATGAAAGTGGCGCTGGTGATGGTGCTGGCCGCCTATTACGACTGGTTGCCCGCCCATAAGACGTCACGCCCGCTCTGGGTGATCATTCCGGTCCTTCTGATCCTGATCCCGACTTTCATGGTGCTGCGGCAGCCCGACCTTGGCACCTCGATCCTGCTGCTGGCCGCTGGTGGGGGTCTGATGTTTCTGGCCGGTGTCCACTGGGCCTATTTCGCCGCCGTCATCGCGGCGGGCGTCGGCCTGATTGCCACTGTGTTCAACAGCCGCGGGACGGATTGGCAGTTGCTCAAGGATTATCAGTTCCGCCGCATCGATACGTTTCTCGATCCTTCGACCGATCCGCTGGGGGCGGGCTATCACATCACGCAGTCCAAGATTGCGCTGGGTTCGGGCGGCTGGAACGGGCGCGGCTTCATGCAGGGCACGCAATCGCGGCTGAACTTCCTGCCGGAAAAACACACCGACTTCATCTTTACCACGCTGGCCGAAGAGTTCGGATTTGTCGGCGGTATCACCCTTCTGATCCTTTATGCCATGATCCTGATCTTCTGCATGGTCACGGCGCTGTCGACCAAGGATCGGTTCTCGTCCCTGGTGACGCTGGGCATTGCGCTTAACTTCTTCCTGTTCTTTGCCGTCAACATGTCGATGGTCATGGGGCTCGCCCCGGTGGTCGGCGTGCCGCTGCCGATGGTCAGCTATGGCGGCTCGGCCATGCTGGTGCTGATGGCCGCCTTCGGTATCGTGCAGAGCGCCCATATCCACCGCCCCCGCTGAAAGGTATTCCATGCCCGTAAACGTCCTGTTTTCTGCCCGCCCCGGGTTGTGGCCGGAATATGAACCGCTGCTGCGCAAGGGCCTGACCGAGGCAGGGCTGGATTCTGATCTGGCCACCGACATTCCTGCGGATCAGGTCGATTACGTGGTCTATGCCCCGAACGGAGGGCTGCGGGATTTCACCCCTTTCACCCGGCTCAAGGCGGTCCTCAGCCTCTGGGCCGGTGTTGAAACCATTTCGGACAATGAAACCCTGACAATGCCGCTGGCACGCATGGTGGATGGCGGTCTGACGCAGGGGATGACGGAATGGGTCGTGGGCCATGTGCTGCGCTATCACCTCGGGATGGACCGTCACATCACGCAGCAGGACGGGACATGGGAACCCGAGGCGCCGCCTCTGGCTGCGCAGCGCACGGTTTGCATACTGGGTCTGGGGGCTTTGGGGCAGGCCGCCGCACAGGCGCTGGCTGCGCTGAACTTCCGCGTTATTGGCTGGAGCCGCACCGCCAAGGAATTGCCCGGCGTGACCTGCCTGCATGGGGCAGACGGGCTGCGCGACGCGCTGTCTCAGGCCGAGATCGTGGTGCTTCTGCTGCCGGATACGCCTGCGACCGAGAATACCCTCAACGCTGAGACACTGGCGCTGTTGCCGAACGGAGCCAAGATTATCAATCCGGGCCGGGGGCCTTTGATCGATGATGACGCCCTGCTGGCCGCGCTGAATTCAGGGCAGGTCGGACACGCCACGCTGGACGTATTCCGCACCGAGCCACTGCCGCCGGATCATCCCTATTGGGCGCACCCGAACGTGACGGTTACGCCGCATATTGCCTCGGAAACCCGCCCTGTCACCGCAGCTCAGGTGATCTGCGAAAACATCCGTCGAGGTGAAGCGAGCGAGCCCTTTCTTCACCTCGTCGACCGCGAACTGGGGTATTAGGCCGCGATCAATCCGCGGCCTTTCAGCAGGGCTTCGACACCCGGCAGACGACCGCGGAAGGCCAGATACAGCTCCTCGGCCTCACGCGAGCCACCGGTTGAGAGGATGTTATCTTCCAGCGCCTTGGCGCGTTCGGGGTCAAATGCGCCGCCAGCCTCTTCGAAGGCTGCGAAAGCATCCGCATCCATGACCTCGGACCACATGTAGCTGTAATAGCCCGAGCTATAGCCATCGCCTGCAAACACATGGGCAAAGTGCGGAGTGGCGTGGCGCATTCCGATGGCGGGCGGCATACCCAGATCGGCCAGAACCTCGGCCTGTTTCACCATCGGGTCAGCAGGTGCCACGTCTTCATGAAAGGCCAGATCGACCAGTGCCGAGGCGACATATTCCACCGTCTGGAACCCCTGATCGAAATTGGCGGCGTTCAGAACCTTCTCCAGCATCTCCTGCGGCATCGGTTCGCCTGTCTCGGCATGGGTTGCAAACTCGGCTAGAACCTCGGGCACTTCCAGCCAGTGTTCGTAAAGCTGGCTGGGCAGTTCGACAAAATCGCGTGCGACCGAGGTGCCCGAGATGCTCTCATAGGTCACATTGGACAGCATCTGATGCAGCGCATGGCCGAACTCGTGAAACAGCGTGCGCGCGTCGTCATAGGACAGCAACGCCGGATCGCCCTTGGCGAAGTTGCAGACATTGATCACGACCGGGGCCTGCGTCTTCGGAAACTTGGCCTGTCCGCGCATCGCGCTGCACCACGCGCCGGATCGTTTTGACCCGCGCGCAAAGTAATCCCCGATAAACACCGCAACATGCTGCCCGTTCCGCGTAACCTCCCACGCCCGGCAATCCGGGTGGTAGAGCGGCACATCCAGCGGAGCAAACTCCAGCCCGAACAAACGATTGGCGCAGGCAAACGAGGCCTCGATCATCCGATCCAGCTGCAGGTAGGGCTTCAGCGCGGCCTCATCCAGATCATGTTCGGCCTTACGGCGTTTCTCGGCGTAATAACGCCAGTCCCACGCTTCCAGCGGACCGTTGACGCCATCCTTTTGCATCATCGCCGTCAACACTTCGGCATCTGCATCCGCACGGGATTTGGCGGGTTCCCACACATCCATCAACAGCTCGCGCACACGGTCGGGGGTACGGGCCATCTCGGTTTCCAGCTTGTAGTCGGCAAAGCTGGCATACCCCAGCAACCTGGCCCGTTCTTCGCGCAAGCGCAGGATTTCTGCCGCGATTTCCCGATTATCGGTTTCACCCCCATTTGCCCCACGCGCGGTCCAGGCGCGATAGGCTTTTTTGCGCAGATCCCGGCGGGGCGAGAATTGCAGGAACGGCACAATGATCGACCGCGACAAAGTCACCACGGGACCATCAACGCCTTTTTCAGCACCCGCCGCCCGCGCCGCATTCACCGCGAATTCGGGCAATCCCTGCAAGTCATCTTCACTCAGTTCCATGAACCAGTTGCGCTCATCCGCCAGCAGGTTCTGGGTGAAGGACGTCCCCAACGAGGCCAGCCGCGCCTTGATCTCTTGCATGCGCGCATCGGCGTCGCCTTCCAGCGCGGCGCCTGCGCGCACGAAACCACGATGGGATAACATCAGAACGCGCGCCTGCTCATCGTTCAGGCCCAGTTCTTCGCGGCGCGCCCAAAGATCGGCCACGCGTCGAAACAGACGCTTGTTCGATGAAATCCCCGAAAAGTGCGCCGCCAGTTTCGGTGAAAAGTCGCGCTGCAGCGCTTCCCGCTTGGGATTGCTGTCCGCACCCGCAACCGTGAAGAACACTGACAGGACCTTGTCCAAGGGCGCGCCGGCCGCCTCCAACGCCTCAATGGTATTGGCGAAGGTCGGAGCATCCGGGTTGGCCGCAATCGCCTCGATCTGCGCGTTGTGGGCCTGCAGCGCGTCGTCCAACGCAGGGGCAAAATCATCATCCGATATCTTGGCAAACGGCGCGATTTCGAACGGAGTGGTCCAGTCGGACAGGATCGGGTTCGTCATTGAGGTCTCCTTTGCCGGTCAAGCTAGGTAGGCGGGCGGCAATGGTCCAGAGGCGGCGCGGCGGAAAGATCGAAATCTGTCGCAAACCCGCTTGCGCACGCGGTTCGGCCTGCGCAGTGTCCCCGTCAAAGGAGACAGGACATGACCAGATCGAACCGTTCCACCGGGATGATGACAACCGCGATCCATGCGGGCGATCTGCCCGACACCGCGACCAACGCATCGGCCCCCCCGATCCATTTGAGTTCGACCTACCTTGTCGAGGATCTGGCCCGGTTCTCTGCACATGATCTGACACCAGACAGCCCCTATGTTTATTCCCGTTGGGCAAACCCGACGGTCGCGGGGCTGGAAGCCAAGATTGCAGCCCTGCAGGGTACCGAGGCCTGTCTGGCGACGGCCTCAGGCATGGCGGCGGCATCGGCCATCTTCTTTACCTTCCTGTCGGCGGGCGACCACCTGATCGTCTCGGATGTCTCTTACGCTGGCGTGGCTGAACTCGCGCGTGAGACCTTGCCTCGGATGGGCGTCGAGGTCTCGACCGTCAACATGTCCGATCTGGTCGCGGTCGCAGCCGCGATCCAGCCCAACACGCGGCTGATCCATACGGAAACTCCGGTGAATCCGATCAACCGGCTGACCGATCTGGCGGCCATCTCCAGGCTGGCCCGTGAGGCCGGAGCCCTGCACAGTTGCGATGCGACCTTCGCATCGCCCCTTGGGATGGACACCGTTGCGCTGCGCGTCGATCTGACGATGCATTCGATTACAAAATACATTGGCGGGCACGGCGATGCCATCGGCGGGGCGGTTGCGGGATCGGCTGAACTGATCTCAAAACTGCGGGCCGAGGCGAGCATTCATCACGGCGGTATCCTGTCTCCGTTCAATGCCTGGCTGATTGCCCGAGGCGCCTCGACCCTGCCTTTGCGTATGAAGGCCCATCAGGCCGGAGCCACGGAAGTCGCCAAGTGGCTGGAGGCGGACCCGCGGGTTTCGCAGGTGATCTATCCGGGCTTGCCGTCGCACCCACAAGCGGAACTGGCTGCGCGGCAGATGTCGAATACATCAGGCATGATCTCGTTTCAGGTCGGAAGTGCCGCTGATGGAGAGCGCATTGCCCAGCAGATGATCGAGCGCCTGGAGGTCATCCATTACGCCGTGTCCCTGGGTCACCATCGCAGCCTGATTTTCTGGATGGAAACCGAAGGCCTGATGGAGACCTCTTTCCAGCTGCAGGGAGATCAACTGGAAGACTATCGCAGATATGCGGGCGATGGGATTTTCCGTCTGTCGGTTGGTCTGGAAGATGCCGAAGACCTGATTGCCGATCTGGATCGGGCTTTGGGTTAACGGAAGGCTCCCGCCCCCGCAGCGTGCATCAAAGATGCACCTTGGCGGGGTTGGGCCGGGCCGCGTGCCGCTGGCACGCGGCGGTTCCTTTAGGCACCTACACCTGCGCAAATCGGGCAATCGGCGGCCTTGGAAAGCGTGATTTTGCGGCTTTCACCGTAAAGCGCGTCATAGATCAGCATCTCGCCGCGCAGCGCCTGCCCCGCACCGGTGATCACCTTGATCGCCTCAACCGCCATCATTGATCCAACAACACCGGGAAGCGGGCCGATCACGCCCGCCTCGGCGCAGGAGGGGGCCAGACCGGGGGCCGGAGCCTCGGGGAAGATGCATTGATAGCAGGGGCCAGTTGTGGCGGGGTCGAAGACGCTCAGCTGCCCCTCCCATTGCGACAGCGCGCCCGAGATCAGTGGCTTGCCCAGCGCGACAGCGGTTCGGTTGGCCAGATAGCGCGTGTCGAAATTGTCGGTGCCGTCGAGGATCATATCGAAATCAGCAAACAATTCAGCCGCGATCTCATCGGTCAGCCGACGGTGATAGGGCAGCACGGTCACGTTCGGGTTCTGCGCCTGCATCGCAGCTTGGGCCGAAAACACTTTGGGCATCCCGATATCCGCATCGCGATGGATCACCTGCCGTTGCAGGTTGGCATTCTCAACCTCGTCATCGTCGATCACACCAATCGTACCGACCCCGGCGGCGGCGAGATATTGCAACGCGGGCGCGCCCAAGCCACCTGCCCCGATCACCAGCACGCGCGCCTGTTTCATCTTTTTCTGCCCCGGCCCGCCCAGCTCACGCAGGACGATGTGGCGGGCATAGCGTTCCAGCTCGGTCTCGGTGAACTGATCTGACGGCATTTTGGGTTCCTTGGCCTCAGCGGCTTCCGCTCGGTTTCGCAGCGCTTTCACGCCTCGCCCATAAAGCAGAGCCAGCAGCGCTGTGCCAGTCAGGATCAGCCACATCGCGGCAGAGCCGCCGGTTGCCTGTCGCAACGGGTGCGCATCGGGCAAAACCAGTTGCGCAATGATGATACCGGCCAGCAACGTCCCGACGGACACCATCCGCGCCGTGCGGGACACACCCGCGACATAGCCGATGCCCCACAGCCCAGCGGCGAGGATCAGAACCAGCAACATCAGCCGCGTCCGGTCGAGCCAAAGCCGCCCGCACCCCTGTCGGTTTCGGACAGGGTGCCTGTGGCTTGGAATGTCGGCACCACCGGGGCGACGACAAGCTGGGCGATACGCTCGCCATGTGTGATTTCAAAGGGGTCCTGACCTGCATTCATCACGATCACGCCAAGCGGGCCGGTGTTATACAGAGCAAGACGTCGATTGGACATATTAAACAATGAGTACCCCACGTATAAGCGCCTTCATTCCCGCTTGAATTGTGCACGGGGCTATGCCCGTTGATTTCAATTCGGTTTGTGAATCGTCATGATCAGATCGAATAGCACAAAACGTTCATCTTTCTCGAATTCATGTTGGCCTGCGCCGACCACACTCACCACCGGCCTTATTCCAGCCTCGTCGATATCACGCCTCACGAATATGCCAACCGGCAAATAGAAATCAAAAGCCGAACAAAGCCTGACAGATCGCTATTTTTCAAACTTGCTCTTGATCGGATAATGAGATTCCAAAAACGAACTCACCAACGCGTCGACTGTTTCTTTCTTTTCTTCGGGAACAGCTGCGTCGTTCAGGCAAATATATTTCTTGCGTTTCTCTACATTCATTTGCTCGTTCAGCGATTTCTCCAAATCTGGCGAAAAGAGTGGAACATAGCGATGATTAGCGTCACAGCTAACGGCGTGCCCGGATATCATAGCGTAGTGGGAATAAAGGAACGAAATTGGTGGGATATCCGTCGAGTCTCTGAACTTGTTCGATGAGGTTTCCTCAAACTCGCCCTCATATTTCTGCTGCAGCTCATACATAACAGAACGTCGAGCAGCATAAGGAACATGTTTAATCATTGCGGAGGGAGAAACACCAAAATCCCTTCGCAATAGTTTGATCGCTTTGGCGATTGCCTTCACAAAGTTGTGGTCTTTTTCTTCTACAAACTCCGGAATCACGAACACGTTGTCGGTGTAAACTTTCGATACCCCATTTGAGTCAAAAAAGTCACTACGGGACACAAGTTGCCCGGCCATCATATCATCATTAAAATAAATAAAGTGTTCTGACAGACCTTCAATTTCATGAAGATGAGATTCGATGCTGTGAGAATTGAAGGTCGGAAGGTGTCCACTATTGGGAAAAATGTCTTCATGGTTAACCATTGTGACACGGCTATAATTCTTGTTTAGCCATTCTGGCGTCTGTCCAGCAGTGACAATGAAGACCCTGCGCACGAATGGCATGAACATTTCGATTGATCGAAGCGCATATCGAAGTTCATCGCGATTTTTGAAGCGCTCATCCAAAGCCGCCGACTTAGCACCGCACTGAGCAGCGTACTCAGCTTTTTGCTTCCTCCACTCACGGTCGTTTCCATCTACCCATGTAAAAACGACATCTATTGGGAATTCAGCACTTGCGGGGTCGGCGAACTCTTTATTGATATCATCAATCGACTCGAAATCTTTAAACACATCAAAGTTCGGCACCCGGGAAACGAGTCGCGATGGTCGGTTCACCGAGAGAAGTTCTCGACCATATCGTTCAATTTTCCGCCACATTGCAATTTGAACCAACGAAACATAATCATACATTTCGTCGGAGTGCACAATAATCGCAACGTCATACGCTATGCGCGCCCCGCGTTTTCTCAGTTTTCGGCGTGAGATGCTTTTCCTTTTCTTGTAAAGGAAACGGATACCATCATCCTCTGAACAGTTTTGCAAAACTACAGCCAAAAATTGGCTGGCCTCACTCTCCTGTACATTTATTCGGGCGACCCCCTCAATATCAGCCCCGCCCAGTATCGGATTCAGACCCTGCGCTTGCGCAAGACTGACCAGGTTGGTTGCCACGCTTTGGTTTCGATCGGAGTCAGCTATCACAACAACGGGTTTCTTCCCACTGAAGATATTTAGTTTGGAAAACTTCATGAAGATTCGCAGCTTTACCTAGACAGTGTTAATGAGGCCGGCAATCGGGCTCCTTCTCAGGTGTCGACCTGTCTGACTTATTGATCTCAGGAGTGCAAGACCTGGGACCGCAGGTTGACAGTCAGAGGTGAAACCATTTTTTGATGTGCTCCGGTTTGTCTGAACAGGTTTGAAGTGTTTTGCAAGCAGACTCCTGGGCTCATGACTCATAAGCAACAGATGACGGCTGCGATTGCTGATACGAAGACCTCGGGGCGCCTCGAACCGGCCTCAATGCCCGAAGTTTGCCTGTGATCAGCCGTCCCAGGGTGTTTGAGATATCGACCTCTTGAGCGGATTTGTCTAAGTAAGTGAATATCAACGTCGAACCGAAGCGGACTATAGGACATGACAGCATCAGATCAGCAACCGGCTAAGAAGACAGTTGCTGCGCATCTCAGGGCGCGTAAGACGGCAACATCTTTGGTTCAGAAGTATTTCAAGGACAATCAGCGTGGCAAAAAGAGAGTTGTGGCACACCTTGGCGCGCATAAGACCGCAACATCTTTGGTTCAGAAGTATTTTAAGGACAAGCAGGACTACTACGTCCGCAAAGGTGTGCATTTTGTGACACGAGGCGACATTAGCCCCTACATTTCCTGGGGTGATGTGATTCTGAATGATCCTTCCGTGCTGACCAATGGGATTGCGGAACAAACAGCCGGAACAAAGGCTGATACAATTCTGTTTTCGAATGAAAATGCACTAGGGAAACCTTTGCAGCAGCGCCCGGGCCTTTATCCGAGTGCAAAAGAGATTATTCCAGCGGTCAGAAAGGCCCTTGAAAATTATGACACCAAGATAGTGTATTCCATTCGCCCCCAATGGGAGTTCCTTGAATCATACTACCTTCAGCGTGTTCATCAGGGGTATTTTCTAACTTTCAATCAATTTCTTGATACCGTTGATCTTGATAGCCTTTATTGGGAGCCTCTGATCGAGACTCTGCGGGAAGAATTTGGCGACGAAAATGTATGTGTTATGGATTTTGGCCTCATCCGCAAAGGTCAGGATATCTTTTTGTCGGAATTTATTCGACGGAGCATTTCACCGGATATTGAACCTGACCTTGATTACGACAAGGTCCACAATGCCAGTATTTCAGATCGCGGATTGCAGCTTGCCCTCAGAATGAACCCACTGTTGATGCCAGGTGAAACCTCGTTGGTACGAAAGTTTTTACAAAGGAACTTTTCTAACCAGACCGAGCCACGTCCGAACCTGATGTCCGAGGCTCTGAAAGAGACATTGAAGGCTCGTTACAAACCTGAATATGACAGGCTTGTTTCGTGAAAGCCTCCATGCTCCTTCTCCCAGCCGGGAATTCGTCACGGAAAGCTCTGATCACAAATGGCAGGAAAATCGGGTTTCAGAGCAGGTCGAACTTATCCTGCCGGAGACGTTCCCGGTTGACGATCTGATCAAGATTGTTTTGGCGGTGGAGCCCAGGAATTGATCTCTCCGGCGGGCAACTTCAAACTATATCTGGCATCGAACCCCGTGGATATCCGCTAGGGCATGGATGGCCTTGCCGCGATCATGATGAACGAATTTGACCTAGACCCGTTCCGCGGGGCGATCTTCATTTTTCGCTCCAAAAGGATGGGCAGGATGAAACCGATCGTCTGGGACGGCACCGGACTGATCCTGGTTTACAAACGGATGGAAGGTAACGGTTTTGAGTGGCCGCGGATGCGGGATGGTGTGATTTCCTTCAGCAAAGCGCTGTTCGAAGCTCTTTTCGAGGGGCTTGACTGGAGACGTGGCGCGTCACGACGAATAAGCCGGCCAGCCCTGGTTTGACACTGCCCTCCTGATAAACCGGACGTTCGTTGCGCGTTCGCCAAACTGGTAAGAAGCGGACTTTCCCGACATTCACTTTCAGCGCGTCGCTGACGCAGCATCGTTTCGCCATCGCGACACTCCTTTCGTTGCAAATCCGCGTAATTGCAGACGCAGCCAGCAGTATCCGCGTATGATCAAAAAAACTTGGAAATTCTTACTTAAGGTGAAGAAGAAATAGGCTGAACAGTTCGGCCTGAGAGGAAATATGCAGTTTGCTGTAGATGTTGCGGCGGTGCGTTTTGACAGTGGGCAGAGAAATACCCAGGTTGAGCGCTATCGAATTGCTGCTGTGTCCGATCAGGATGAGCTGGGCTATTTCCCTTTCCCGCGCAGTGAGGGCGTCGCTGCCGAAATCGTGGAAGCGGTCTTCCTGTTCCGACGTGGTGTGTTCTGCATCGAAGCTGCCGGGGGCGATCGCAAACTGACGCAACACTATTGTTTCAAGGAATGGAAACAAGCGTTCGAGCGAAATTTTGCAGTTTTTCGTCTGCGGGCTGCCAAGCGGTGTCAGAAAGCTGAGATCAAGCGTGGTCTTGTTCGGCAGGTTGATCAGCACGATGACTTCGGCCATATTCTTGGGCCAACCGGGCGTGCGATAACCGATCGGTTCGGAATCGTCGATATGAACGTCAACTTCGTGTTCTCTGATAATGTTTCGGCCATCGTTCTGGATGAAATCCGAAATCATGTAGACACCGGCCTGCCGCCCCATCCGGAAGGCCCGATAGGCCGGGTTGATGACATAGGTATACGTTAGATAGTTCTTCAGCCCCCTTTCGTAGCCAGAAGGTTGGGGCCGGCTTGCAAGAAGAGCCGGTGCCAGTTTTTCGCGGTAGAGAAAAATGTGGAAATGGTCGAAGCCGAATTGTGCGTCCAGGAGCGCGGCAAGATTGCAGGCAAAGCTGTCACGCCCCATCAGCTCGATCAGTGACACAAGCATCGCGTCTGATAGAGCCGGATAGCTGACATCGGGTGTTTCGTGCTTCATCTGCCTGAAAATCCCTATTTCCTCCCACTATTAACAGCCAGAATCCGGCCCGGATCAACCCGCGTTTCGCGGCTCTCATCCTTTGGGATGATAGGAGCATGCAACGATCCGGCAGACACTTGGGCCAGACAATGGGCCGTCCTGATGAGCGTGGGGGATGACGATACCGATGGAGTTTCCGATCTCAGAGATCAGGGCTATGTTCCCGTCACTGTCGCTGACAGATGATGGCGCCGCGCGTGTTTACCTTGACAATCCGGCGGGTACGCAGGTGCCGGGGACGGTGGTTGATGCAATCGGACATTACCTGCTCAACCATTCCAGCAATGCCGGCGGCAGGTTCAGGACCAGTGCCGAAACCGATAGAGTCTGGTTGCAGGCGCATGAGGATATGGCCGCATTCCTGGGGGCAAATTCCGCGACCGAGGTTGTCATCGGTCAGAGCATGACCTGTCTGACCTTTCACATGTCACGCAGTATCTGCCACGATTTTCGGCCTGGTGATCAGATCGTTATCACCCGGATGGAGCACGAAGGTAATGTCGGGCCTTGGCTGGAAATCGCCAGGGACAGGGGGCTTGAAATCCGCTGGGTCGATTTCAACCGCGACAGCTGGCGGGTCGAGCCCGAAGATCTGACGGCGCAGCTGACGGATCGCACGCGCCTGGTGGCGTTGAACTATGCAAGCAACCTGACCGGATCTGTAAATGACGTGAAGCGCCTGACACGAATTGCTCAGGATGCGGGCGCGTTGGTCTATGTCGATGCCGTACAACTGGCACCGCATCATCTGGTCGATGTGGCGGCACTTGGCTGTGATTTCCTGGCCTGTTCATCCTACAAGTTCTTCGGTCCGCATATGGGGATCGTATGGGGCAAAGAGGCCATTCTAAGATCGCTTTACCCCTACAAGGGACGCTGCGTTTCCGACGACATCCCCGACAGATATGAAATGGGTACGCCGCAATATGAACTTTTGGCCGGACTGTCCGCAACGGTGCGGTATTTTGAGGACATGGGCCGGGCCTGTGGTGGAAGCGGTGACCGCCGCGACCTGATCGCTCAGGCGTATGAAGCATCGCGTGCCTATGAAGAGCCGCTGACCAACCGGCTGATCGCCGAACTGCAGGATATTCCAGAGGTCACGATCTACGGCATCACCAATCCCAATCGCATTGGCGAGCGGGTGCCAACGGTGTCATTCAGGCATGCCCATCTGACGCCGGATACGATTGCAACCGCGCTTGGCCGCGTCGGCATTCATGTCTGGCATGGCCACAATTACGGATACGAGCCCGCCCGTGCTTTGGGCCTTCCACTGGATGAAGGCGTCGTGCGGATCGGGCTGGCGCACTACAATACTGAGGCTGAAATCTATCAAACAATCAGAGCGATATCAGAAACTGTCACAGAAGCCGGCTAAAGCCGTCCGCACAACCAACTAAGGAGGAGACAATTCAAATGATCTTCAAAACGAAAGTTATCGCCGCCGCAATCGCCGCATTGGGCATCGCGGCACCGGCGTCTGCCGAAACACTGCGTGTTGGTATGGAATGCACCTATGCACCGTTCAATTATCGCACGGACGCGGGCGAATTGGCGGGCTATGATGTTGATGTGGCCAAGGGCGTAGCCGAAATCATCGGCGCCGATCTAGAGTTCGTCTGCCAACAATGGGACGGGATGATTCCCGCACTTCTGGCCAACAAGTTCGACCTGATCGTGGCCTCGATGTCGATCACCGAGAGCCGTCTTGAGAAGATCGATTTCTCCAGCCCCTATCGCGACTCTGTTGGCCGGATCATTGGTAAAGCGGGTCAGGATCTGAACCTGTTTGACGCCGATGGAAACCCGATCGCAGATAACTTTGACGGTATTCGGATCGGCTTGGAACGCGCATCGACCTATGAAAGCTGGTTCAATGCCAAATTGCCGGGTGCCGATGTGGTGCTTTATGACGGATCGGAACCGCTTTACCTTGATCTGGTCAACGGGCGGGTCGATGCGATCATGACCAACCCGATGAAAGCACATCTGAGGTTCCTGACGCAGGAAGAAGGCAGCGGCTTTGAATTCATCAGCCCGGCGATCAGCGAAGTCGAGTATTTCGGGATTGGCGTGGGGATCGGGTTGCGCCAGGGTCAGCCAGAACTCAAGGAACGCCTGAACGGTGCGATCAAAGAGCTTATCAATAGCGGCAAACTGACCGAATACGCGCTGAACTACTTCCCCTTCCCGATCCATAATGAGGATTGGGGCGACAGCTGATCTCGCCCGCTAGGTGGCGCGCTTCCGGGCGCGCCGCTTCAATGAAACTCAATAACCGGGATCTGCCGAAATGAAAGATCGAAAGGGTGCGGCGTGGAAGTCTTGACCGGATGGTGGGATGACTTCTTTTGGGGGTCAGTCGTTGTACTACAGGTGTTTCTGGCCTCATTGTTGCTGATGGTGCTATTTGGCCTGATCGGCGCGGCGGCAAAGCTGTCGAACAGCCGCATCGCCCAAAAGATTGCAGGTGGCTATACCGTGATCTTTCGCGGGACGCCCGAAATTCTGGTGATCCTGCTGCTTTATTTCGGCTCGGCAATCACCCTGACCGCAATCGCGCAGATGTTCGACCCCGAGGTCAAATTTCTGGATGTACCCCCGTTCTGGGCCGGAACCATCGCAATCGCCCTTATCGTCGGTTCCTACGCAACCGAAACCTTTCGCGGCGCGTTTCTGGGCGTCAAGCCCGGCAGTATCGAGGCCGCGCGGGCGTTGGGCATGTCGAATCTGCAGACCTTCATCTATGTCCGCATCCCCGAGATGTGGCGGCTGGCGCTACCCGCTTTCGGCAACCACATGCTGTCACTGATCAAGGACACGGCACTGATTTCGATCATCGGTCTGAACGAAACCCTGTTCGTGGCCAAACAGGCGATTGGCACCACTGGTAAACCCTTCACCATGTATATCGTCGTGGGCCTGATCTACCTCGGGTTCTCTACGGTAATCACGCTTACGGTCATGAGGCTTGAGCGTTTTGGTCAGCGGACAACGAGGGTAACATGAGCTTTGATCTATCCCTCATCGCAGAGTCCTTGCCCAAAATGCTGGCGGGTATCGGGCTGACGTTTCAGCTTTTGATCCTGTCGGGCTTTCTGGGGCTGTTGCTGGCCATTGTTCTGATGCTGATGCGGATCAGCGGCAAATGGTACCTGAACTGGCCCGCACAAGCCTATATCTATGTCTTCCGCGGCACGCCGATCCTGGTGCAGATTTTCATCGTCTACTATGGCTTCCCACAGTTCGAATTCATCCGAGAAAGCATCTTCTGGCCGATTTTCCGTGACCCGTTCGGCTGTGCCATTGTGGCTTTGACACTGAATACCGGGGCCTATGTCTCGGAGATCCTGCGCGGCGGCGTGCTGGGGGTTGATCGTGGTGTGCTTGAGGCGGGCGAGGCGCTTGGCCTGTCCAAATCGCAACGCTTTGTCTACCTGACCGCACCGATTGCAACGCGCCTGGCCCTGCCGGCCTATGGCAATGACATCATCAGTCTGCTGAAGTCGACCGCCCTGGCCAGCACCATCACATTGATGGACATGACCGGCATCGCCCGTACCATCGTGGCGCAGACCTACGCACCCTACGAGATCTTCATCTCGCTGGCGATCGTCTACATGATCCTGACATTTTTCATCCAGAAACTGCTGGCCCGCATCGAGCGATATGTCGGCCGCTATACCGTAAGGGAGGGCTGACATGGCATCATCGGAACCGCTGATCCAGATGAACGGGGTTGGCAAGCATTTTGGCAGTTTTCAGGCGCTCAAGGAAATCAACCTGAACGTCACGAAAGGCGAACGGATCGTGGTTTGCGGGCCGTCGGGGTCGGGCAAATCCACGATGATCCGCTGCATCAACCGACTCGAGAAACATGACGAGGGGACGATCATCATCGACGGGATCGAACTGACCGATGATCTCAAGGATCTCAATGCCGTGCGTCGCGAGGTGGGCATGGTGTTCCAGAGTTTCAATTTGTTTCCGCATATGACGATCCTGAACAATCTGATGCTGGCGCAGAAGCTAGTGCGCAAAACCCCAAAGGCCGAGGCGCGCGATATCGCCATGCACTACCTTGAGCGGGTGAAAATCCCTGAGCAGGCCGGCAAATACCCAATCCAGCTATCCGGTGGACAGCAGCAACGTGTCGCCATAGCCCGAGCACTCTGCATGAAACCCGAGGTGATGTTGTTTGACGAACCAACTTCGGCGCTGGACCCCGAGATGATCAACGAGGTGCTCGAGGTCATGGTCGATCTGGCGAAGGACGGCATGACAATGATCTGCGTCACCCATGAAATGGGCTTTGCCCGGTCCGTGGCGGATCGAGTGATCTTCATGGATGCGGGCGAGATTGTCGAAGAGGCGGCACCGGAAGATTTCTTCAACAACCCCAAGAACGAGCGCACCAAGCTCTTTCTTAGTCAGATCCTTCAGCACTGAAAGCGAAATCCATGACATCCGATCTTCCTCCCCATGCGGAGTTTCTGTCCTTTGCCGAAAAGCTGGCAGACCGGAGCCGCACAATGTTGCTGCAGGCAAGCCAGCATGATCCGGATGTCGAGATCAAGGCAGACGCGTCCTTTGTCACGGCGACGGACAAAGCGGTCGAAGCCGCGCTGCGCGAGATGATCATGGACACTTACCCCGATCACGGCATTCTCGGCGAGGAGTTCGAGAACACCAATATCGACGCCGAATTTGTCTGGGTACTCGACCCGATCGACGGCACGGCGGCGTTCGTTGCGGGCATTCCGGTCTACGGCTCGCTGATCTCGCTGGCCTGGCAGGGGGCACCCTATCTGGGTGTCATCGAACATCCGCTGACAGCGGAACGGTGGGTGGGGGTCGCAAACACCTTTGCGCAGTTCAATGGCACCCCGATCCGCACCCGCATGTGCCCAGGCCTGGATGTCGCCTATGCAACTTGCAGCAACCGCGATTTCATGAGCGCACCTCAGCAGGCCCGTTTCGATCGGGTGCGTGAGCGGGTGCAGTATGTGCAATATGGCGGATCGTGCTATTCCTACGGTGTTCTTGCCTCGGGGCGGACCGATCTGGCGCTGGATGGTGGGCTTGATGCGTTTGACATATATGCCCCTGCGGCCGTCATCACCGGCGCGGGCGGGTATGTCACCGACTGGAACGGGGATGCGCTTTCGTTCGATATGAAAGGTACAGTTCTTGCAGCAGGCGACAGGGCGCGGTTGGAAGATGTCCTTTCGATTGTTCAGGGCTGAACTAAAGCCAAAGCGGGGACATTCGAAATGCAGCACAATATGCCTCCGGTCATCCTGGACAGCGCGTCGGTCGAAGCGTTGCTCCCGCATTTGGATGTTCAGACGGAACTTCGCGTCATGTTCAAAGCTCTTGCCCGGGGCAAGGCGGCGCAACCTGCGCAGATGGTGACCGATTTCCCCGGTCAGGAGGGCGATTTCATCACCTATCTGGGCGCGGTCGAAGCCATGGGGGTCTTTGGCGCCAAGCTTTCCCCCTATATCGTGACCGAGGCCGCGCCAATCATCACCGCCTGGACCGCGCTGATGAGCATGCAAACGGGCCAGCCCCTTGTCTGGTGCGATGCCGGGATCCTGACCACAGAACGCACAGCTGGCACGACGGCCCTCGCTGTGGACTATCTCGCTCCCACTTCGGCGGCGCATCTGGCGATCATCGGCAGCGGGGCCATTGCGGAGGCCCATTTGCGGCATGTTGCGGGGTTGCGTGAATGGGCCGCGATCCGCGTCTATTCCCCGTCTCTGGCCACGCAGACCGAGCGGCAGGCGCATTGGCGCGGGCTGTCCGACAAGGTGACGATCGCCCCCGACGCGGCAAGCGCGATCGTGGGGGCGGATGTGGTCATGCTCTGTACCTCATCCGGCACCCCGGTGATCGATCCGTCGGATATCGGCAAGCCAGCGCTGATCACCTCGATCAGTACCAACGCGCCGGATGCCCATGAAGTGCCACCAGGGTTTCTGAGCAGCGCGGATGTCTATTGCGATTATGCGCCGACCACGCCTGATGCGGCGGCCGAGATGCGCGCTGCCGTTTCTGAGCATGGCTGGTCTGCCGAGGCGCTCAAAGGGGATCTGCCGGCGCTGGTTTGCGCTCAGGCCGCGTTGCCCACCTATGACCGGCCCGTCTATTTCCGATCGGTCGGGCTGGGCCTGGAAGACATTGCCATGGCCTATGGCATCTGGAAACTCTCGCACACCCAAGAAGGTTGAGCGAACAGGAGAACTGACATGAAAATCAAGCCATTCGGCGTCGAAATCTGGATGAACGAGTTCGAAAACCACTGTGACTTCAACCTCGCGGAAACCTGCGTGGCGTCGCTGACGGTCGAAGAACTGCTTGAGATGTCGGGCAAGAATGCCGATGTGCTTGACGACCTGAAGCAAATGAAACTGACCTATGGCGCGATCAATGGGTCGGACCGGCTGCGCGATGCCATCTGCACACTTTATGAAGGGCAGTCGCGCGAGAATGTCATTGTCACCCACGGGGCAATCGGGGCCAATGCGCTGGTACATGAAACGCTGGTTGAGCCCGGCGATCACGTGATCTCGGTCCGGCCCACCTATCAGCAACATTATTCCATACCCGAAAGCTATGGCGCGACAGTTGATATTCTGCATCTTCGGCCTGAAAACGGTTTTTTGCCGGACTTGGAAGACTTCGCTGAACTGATCCGGCCCGAGACCAAGCTGATCGCCATCAACAACCCCAACAACCCGACGGGGGCGCTGATGGATGCAGGCTACCTCGCACGCTTCACCGAAATCGCGCGGCGCAGTCAGGCCTGGGTGCTGTGTGACGAGGTCTATCGTGGCACCGGGCAGGAAGGCGACGGGTTCGGCCCCGCCATAGCCGATCTTTATGAGCGCGGTATCAGTGTCGCAGGCATGTCCAAGACCTTTTCACTGGCGGGGCTCAGGCTGGGCTGGATCGCTGCCCCGCACGAGGTGATCGAGGCCGTGTCGATCCACCGCGACTACAACACAATCAGCGTCAGTATGTTGGATGACTATTTTGCGGCGCTGGCGCTGGAAAGCAAGGACCGCATTCTTGCGCGCAGTCACCGGATCACACGGGGCAATCTGCAGATCCTCGACGACTGGGTGCAGGGCGAACCATCGATCACCTATCTCAAACCGCAGGCGGGAACGACAGCATTGCTGAAGTATGATTTCGACATGCCATCGCGTGATTTTTGCGTGGCGCTTTTGCAGGAAACCGGGGTTATGTTTACCCCCGGTTCGGTGATGCATATGGAGGGCTGGCTGCGCATCGGTTACGCCAATGACCCTGAGATCCTGAAGGCAGGGCTCGGCAAGGTCAGCACATTCCTGGCGGGCCTCAAAGAAAAGGGCGTGGCTCCTGCTGCGACGGTGCCCGCATGAGCGCCCGTATGCAGGCGTCCGCCGCGCGCTCTGTCAGGGCACGGCGGCGCATCGCCGGCCTGATCTACCAGACGCCGGTGCTGCCCTCGCTGGTGTTGGGAAACAAGACGGGGTGCGATCTGCACTTCAAGGCTGAAAACTTCCAGCTGACAGGATCGTTCAAGATGCGCGGGGCGGCCAGCAAGATGACGGCGCTGGAACCGGGGCAGAAACTGATAACCGCCTCTTCGGGCAATCATGGCATTGCATCGTCACGGGCGGCATCACTGACGGATCAGAACCTGACCGTCGTGCTGCCTGAAACCGTGGCCCGTGCCAAACTTGAAAAGATCCGTGCCTATGGCGTTGAGGTCATTTTGCATGGGGCAGAGTCCGGTCTGGCCGAAGCCCATGCGCAAAACCTCGCGGCAACGGGCGACTACACCTATGTGTCGCCCTACAACGATCTTGACGTGATCGCCGGACAGGGAACAATCGGACTGGAGCTGCTTGAGCAGCTTGAACAGGTCGACAACGTGTTCATCTCGATGGGCGGGGGCGGGTTGATCAGCGGTATCGGTTCGGTCCTGAAGAGCTTTGGCACCAAAACGCGTGTGATCGGCGTATCGGCAGAAAATTCGGCAGCGCTGGCCACCTCCATGCGAGCGGGCCGGATCGTGGAGACCGAACATCTCGATACGCTGGCTGACGGGGTCGCCGGCGGTGTTGACGAAGGCAGCGTGACCCTGCCTTTGACGATGGACGTAACCGACCGGGTGGTAACATGCAGCGAAGCGGAGATATCCGAGGCGTTCCGACGACTGGCGATGGAAGAGAACATGCTTGTCGAAGGTGCAGCAGCACTGGCACTGGCGGGGTTCCTGCAGGTGTCTGACGACCTGAAAGGACAAACCAGCGTCGTTTTGCTCTGTGGCGCCAATTTCGACTGGCAAAAGAACTGCAGTCTGATTTTGAATTGACCTGCATGTTCCAGACTTTCGAAGCGAAATAACTGCTGTGCGCGTTTGCTCGCGGTCGGAACAGGCCCGAAGAGCGATGTATGAAACCGGTTGTGCGGAGGCAAATGAGTATGACAGGTGTTTACGCAATCGACGAGATCAGAGCGGTTCTGCCAAAAGTGAATCTTGTCGAAGAAATCGCCAAAGGTTTCGTGGCATTCTCTCGCGGAGAGGTCGAAGTTCCACCTGTTGGGGAACTCTTGTTTCCAAAAAACAATGGGGAACTGCATATCAAATACGGAGCAATCCGCGACGATGAGGTTTGCGTAATCAAGGTGGCCACAGGATTCTTCAATAACCCGAAGATCGGATTGCCACCGTTCGGAGGGTGCATGCTCGTCATCAGCCAGAAAACCGGGATGACTGAGGCGGTGCTGCTCGAGGACGGTGAACTGACCAATCACCGCACCGCCGCCGCCGGTGCCGTCGCCGCCCAGACGTTGGCCCCAGCCGATCCAAAAATGATAGGCATTGTTGGCTGTGGCGTACAGGCTCGGCTGCAGGCTGATTATCTTCGGCGCGTCACCTCGTGCCGTGATCTGACCATCTGGGGACGCAATACCAACCATGTGGAAGCTGCAGCTGCGGACGTGACGGCGATGGGGTACCGGGTGATGGTGTCGCAGTCACTTGACGAACTATGCGATCTGTCCCGCTTGATTGTTACAACAACACCCGCTGAACAGCCCTTGCTGAACGCCACCATGATCAGGCCCGGTACGCATATCACCGCGATGGGTTCGGACACTCCCCAAAAGAACGAACTTGCGCCCGAGATCCTTGCCCTTGCCGATGTTGTTGTCGCCGACAGCCTTGCCCAATGCATTCTGCGTGGGGAAATTTTTCAGGCCCTGCAGGTCAGCGCTCTGTCCGAAGACAAGATAGTTGAACTTGGCAAGGTCATAAGCGGTGAAGCGCAGGGACGAGAGAGCAGCGACCAGATAACGGTTGTCGACCTGACCGGTGTCGCGGTTCAGGACATCGTAATCGCAAAGGCGATTTTGAATCAGTTGACCGTGAACGATATATAAGAATACGGCCCCTCGCATAATATCTGCTCATCTGTTGCGAGACGTGTTGAAATGGCGGACGACAATTGCCGTCCACCAACATGGTTCAAATGTCGATTTGCTCGGCGTTACTCAGGGCATCTTCAAGCTCGAAACCAAGGTATCTGAAAGTGCTGTCAACCTTTGTGTGTCCCGGCAGAAGCTGGATCGCACGGAGGTTACCAGTCTTTCGATATTTCTCCGCCGCCTTTGTCCGACGGAGCGAGTGCGTGCCGTACCCGATCAGTTCTGGGCCAATCGCAGTTACCCTCGCTGCGCCAGCAGTTGGCGGCACCGAGCCCGCAGCAGCAGTTCTGACTTCTTGCTCAGCACGCACGCAATGCCGATAGTTCTGCAGAAGCATGAAATTCCCTGATACAGCGCGGCAGCAACTTTGATCAGTCCTGCACGTAGGCAATTCTTGCATGAGAAACTTACAGGTCGCGGGCAAAGTTGGCGGGGCACTGAACAGGACGCCAGCGGTCATAAAATATGTGAAAAATAAAGGTATAAACCACGTAGGTGATTGTCAGGCTGACATTGATGAAAAGGGCCGAAGTCAGCGAATGCCCGCCAAGCCAAATGAGCAACGGGCAGGTTAACAGAACGGAGCTGACTTCATGAAGGAACGCGTGCAGGATGCGAATTCTCTTTGATCTGTCGCTTGCGAGACGCCCGGAACGCTCTCGCTCGATATAGTCAAAAAGCGTATTGTAAACTGGCGCCCAGGTCATAATCACAATCGACAAGAGCGTAATTGTAGTAAAACCTCCCGCCACCGATGCGCCGGTCAGATATGCATATGCTGGAGAAACCAGAGCAACTCCCCCGGCCTCGAAGCAAAGGGTCTGGATCACACGTTCTTTGGGGGACCTTAAAGTCATCAGAGGACGCTTGACCGATTGTCGTCAGCATGTCGGGATCGAACCACTAACCGCACCGGCCCAGTTCTCCCTCTGACGTCCTTTGGCTTGAAGTGGCGGCCAAGACTACGATGTTCTCTGACGTCACTGCGTGCTTCGCTTCAGTCTTGTCCACGTTGCCCAGCCTGCTTTTCTTGCGGCGTATTGCGATTCCGTAGAGACCGATAACGATGTAACTCAGCTGGATCAGGCATGAAGAGAGGTTGAAAGCCCCGACGAGGCTGATCAGCACGCATATTGCGGCAAAGACTTTGGACGCAGGGTACAATATGCCGTTGCCGCATACTTTCTCGTTTTGGACCAGGGCAAAACCGGTCACGTAGGTTAGAAAACCCACGACACCAATCATCTGAAGAAGATTGGGATAGGTCAGCATGGTCTCGAAGCTGGTTTGTAACAAATACATGGAGGGAAACTCGATATGCTCAATTAGCCATTGAAGATGTGGCAGACCGTAGTTTGGAACAGGGGGGCCGACAGTTCCCAAATGTGAACTTGCAGCGCAAAAAAATGTTCTATTTCAGTAGAATTTCGAATCTGCTTCGACGTCGATCGAGGACGAACCGAACGCCATGATATGGAGCTTGGAATTTTGAACAGCCAACCGACCAGCGAACGGCTTCGTCAAGTGTTGAAGACTGTGGATGCTCTATATGAAGCAGCCTGCGACCCCGGGAAATGGTCTGCTTTCCTGCAGTCCGCCGCAGAGCTTTTTGAGGCTCAGGGCGCTCAGATCGGTCACCATGATCTCCGCAACCATACGCTCTCTTTTAGTCGTCTCTACGGGTACGAATGGAGTGACAGCCATTACCGCCGATATGATGAACTTATGCCAATGGATCCCCGGCTACCCTATTTTGCGCAGAACCCGTTTGAGCCCGTACATTGCAGGATGCACTTGAGCGATGAGGACCTGCACGGCACCCAAGTCTACCAAGAAATTCTGGAACCGGGCGGCGTCGAGTATTCACTGGGTGTAAATCTCATCGAAGACACGCGTTCGCTCTCATACTTCCTTGCCTTGAGAAACAAGTCACAAAATCAGTTTGATAGGTCTGATTGCGATTTGATGAGTGAACTGATCCCTCATCTAAACCGCGCCGTTATTTTGCAGCGAGATATCGGCACGATCGATTTCGAAAGGAATGTTGCGGCGAATACGCTTGATAACATGGCGATCGGCGTGCTTGTCGTAAGCCGCTTATCCAAGATTATGTTCAGCAATGCGACAGCTCAGGAAATCCTTCAAGACCGAGACGGGCTGTCCTTTGTCGATGGAAAAATAGTCCCAAGCAAAGCCAATGAACGACGTCTGTCCGCGGCCATTGATCTCGTCATATCGCAGGCACGGAACGGAAACGCAGTTTCAGGGCAAGCCGTTTCGATTGTTCGCAACAAAAGCTTGGTTCCCTTGCAGGTTTATATCTCTCCGCTTCTGGGAGAAAACACGTACTCAGCATGGGCTCAGAAAAGTGAGCCACTTGCGGTACTGACCATCCGAGATTCGCAACGGCCCATGGAAACACGGCAAGAAGTACTATGCAAAGCGTTTGGGTTGACTGCCAGTCAGGCGCGACTTGTCACTCTGATCGTGGGCGGTTTGTCTCTGCAAAAAGCCGCAAACAATGCGGGCATAACGGAAGCAAGCGCGCGTCAATACCTTAAGGTTGCCTTTGATAAAATGGATGTGTCACGCCAAGGCGAAATGGTGGCCAAAGTCCTGAGTTTGCCATTGCCGGTTGCCGTTCCCCGGCAAGTGCTTTGAAGAGAACATATCTCCGTGCACACTGCAGTATTGAGCAAGATCACAGAAGGGCATCATAGACTTCAATTTATTGTATTTCCTTTAAAAAATCATGTTGCACATGCGCAGTTACGCTGCATCAGCAAATGCCGATATTCACGTTACTGCGTTTGGATATCAATGTCCAAATACGGGGCGAAGCGGACTGACACTTGGAGATGGCCGATAACCGCTTTGGGCCGGAAGCGCTAATTGTTGCCATTCTGCATGTTGGCCACAAGGCCAATAAACTGCAGTGGTTGTATCATAGAATGACCCCGGCCTGAGGCTACATGCAACGCTTACTCTCTACCTGTCGAGCCAAAACCACCTGATGCGCGGTCCGTTGAGGATAATTCGTGCGCTTCGACAACTGATGCCCGCAATATTGGCGCGATGATCGCCTGCGCGAAACGATCGCCATGATTCAGCGTTGTTGGCTCATCTCCAAGCTGAAAAAGACCGACATACACGATACCACGATAGTCTTCATCGATCGTGGCCGGACTGTTTGGAATAATTACCTTTCGTTTGATAGCAAGACTCGAGCGGGGCCGAATTTGCATCTCGGTACAATGAGGTAGCTCAACGTATAGGCCAGTTGAGATCAAGCTTACCTTACCTGGAACAAGATCGACTGGACCGTCAGGCAAAAACGCCCGGAGGTCCATACCTGCCGCGCCGTCTGTTGCGTAGCAAGGGAGCGGCAAGTCATTCCCTTCAACCCTCTTGAATTTAACGATTTTCGTCACGGGTAACTTCCTTGTTCATCGACACGACATTTGGGCCGGCCCATTATTGTTTGCTCAAACTCTCACGCAACATATTGTGCTCGAAAGATCGAACTTCAGCTTTAGCTTATAGCTTTTAAACTTCGTCGCTCATCTTTGAAGTTTTTTGTTAAGAGAAGCGATTATCTCCACTGTCTTCATCTTCTCTCCAACCGCCTTCACGAACTGGCCTCACCCGCGCGTGAAGAATACCATCATCGGATGCAAAGCCCTCAATATCATGGCCTGCCGATTATCGACAACTTTGACACAACCCTCGCGCCTGCACCGCAAGCGCCCGAAGGCGGGTATGACTAAACTGGCGAACCTCTCCGGGTTGATGCGTTCATGAACCAATTCGCAACGGCGTGTAATTTCTTCGCCCTGAAGGGCGATCCAAGCGGTTGTCCAGCTTGCACAGTGTTGTCGGATTTTGCATTGGCCCGCACATCTGCCCCGGCGGCCCCTTTCGTTTCATACGAAGGCAACCGGATCGAAGGATCAACCCCATCCTCACAGATCACGAGTGCAACCATCCCGGGGCCTCTCTAGTTTTCGCGGTCGTTATTCTGCCAGGGCCGCCGCGATCCTCTGCGCCAATCGCTCGGCGACAGCATCCTTGCCCATACGCGGCCATTCCTCGGCGCCTGCGTCCGAGATCAGGATCGCCGCATTCTCGGACCCGCCCATTATCCCCGTCGCGGGGCTTACATCATTTGCAACGATCCAGTCGCATCCCTTGCGCGCGCGTTTTGCGGTCGCGTGTTCGATCACGTTGTCTGTCTCGGCGGCAAAGCCCACCACCAGCGCGGGGCGTCCCGCCTCCATCCGTGCGATACGCTTCAGGATGTCTGGGTTCTCGGTAAATTCCAACGCAGGCAGCCCGTCTCGGCTTTTCTTCAGTTTCTTGTCCGAAGCCGATGCAACACGCCAATCCGCCACCGCTGCCGCAAAGACACCGGCGTCAACGGGCAGCGCGGCCTCGACCGCGTCAGACATCTGTTGCGCTGTCTCGACCGACACAACATGCACCCCTTCGGGCGGTGCAACCTCGGCAGGTCCGGTGACAAAGACCACCTCGGCCCCAAGTGCTGCCAGCGCCCGCGCCACTGCCGTGCCCTGAGCGCCCGAAGATCGGTTGGCGATGTAGCGGACTGGATCGATGGGTTCATGCGTCGGACCCGAGGTGACCAGCACCCGTTTGCCCTTGAGCGGTCCGTCGTCAAGCTGCGCTTCAATCGCAGTTACAATCTCCAACGGTTCTGACATGCGGCCCGGACCGTATTCGCCACAGGCCATGTCGCCTTCATTCGGGCCCACAAATCTGACATCGTCTGCCTTCAGTTGCGCCAGATTGCGTTGCGTCGCCGGATGGTCCCACATCCGTACATTCATGGCAGGCGCACATAGAACCGGTGTGTCGGTCGCCATCAGCAGCGTCGAGGCCAGATCATTGGCCAGCCCGCCCGCCATCTTGCCCATCAGATCGGCAGTCGCGGGTGCCACAACGATCAGATCAGCCGAGCGTGACAATTGGATATGGCCCATCTCGGCCTCGTCGGTCAGATCGAACAGGTCGCGATAGACCTTCTCACCCGCCAGCGCCGACACCGACAGGGGCGTCACGAATTCCTCGGCGGCACGGGTCAGCACGGGCGTTACATTCGCACCACGTTCGCGCAGCCGCCGGATCAGATCCAGCGACTTATAGGCCGCGATCCCGCCACCAATGATCAGCAGAATGCGTTTGGTTGCCAGCATGTCTTGCCCTTCCCGTCCCGGTCGGCCCTGACATTAGGCAAGGCCGCCGGGCAGTTCCAGCAGTTAATTCTGTGCCTCAAATGCCTTGCAGGGATCTTCCCGTTCGACAGTCGGACTGTCGATCACCGCATCGAACTCGCCAGAGATGAGGCCATCTTCGGACTGGCCCAAGACAAAGACCTTCAAGCCCGGATTCATTCGCGACAGGAAGGTGGGAATGCCACGATCCTTGCGCGCATGACCGTTGCCGGTGATCACCGCAATCGGCCCACTGGTGTCCTCGGTGGCCTGCAGGATGGCGCGGGTCAACACCGCATCGCGCAAACGCTGGATCGCCACCATCTGGGGCAAAAGCTCGGCCGGCAATGCGTCGCAATGGGCCGCCAGTTGATCCGCCTCGCGCGCGGCCTGATCCTCAGGTGCCAGAGGAACGGTCAGCCCATAGCGCGCCGCATCCGCGCCCAGCGCTGTGGCCGCGCCCCGCTCCATCGCGGCACGCGCGGCGGTGCGCGGGACCATCGCGCCATAGACCGGTGCGTTCGATGCCTCAAAAACCGGATAGTACATGCTGAGCGGCGGCCAGCCAGATTCTGCCCAGCGCAGGATACGCGACAACTCTTCCGGGTTGGTGGCCGCCTTCTGCGCCAAGCGCTGCGCGCCTTCCTCGGTCACCATTTCCCAGACAACGCCCGAGGGCGCAATGGCCTCGACCGCTTCGGTCTGGACAATATGATGACGCGGGTTGTCGTGAATCTCGCCAAGGATCACCACATCGGCCGCCTGCATTTGGGCCAACACTTCGTCAGGTATCAGATCAGCCGCGCGACCCGCTTGGGGGGCGCTGGAGAACAGCACAAAAGCTGCAAGAATCGCATAGGGTTTCATGCGAAGAAGTGTTGCACCTCGCGCGATTGGGCTTCAAGGTTCTTGCGCATTTTGACGAAAGCTGCGGCCTCAAGCTGGCGCACGCGTTCTTTCGACAATCCAAGCTCTTGCCCCAGACTTTCCAGGGTTCGTGCCGGTTCCCGCAGCTTGCGTTCGCGCACGATGAACCGTTCGCGTTCATTAAGCGCCTGCATCGCGGTGACCAGCCATTCGCGCAGCCGTTGCGTGTCATGGCTGTTTTCAACAGTTTCGGCCGCCTGCTCCCGCTCATCTTCCAGCGCGTCGATCCATTCGCGCCCGTCCTCGTCAGCCGATTGCACCGCGTTCAACGAGAAATCAGAGCCGGCCAGACGGCCCTCCATCATCTCGACATCCCGCAATGGCACACCGATTTCAGACGCGATCATCTGGTGCAGCTGATGACGATCCAGATCCAGCCCCTCGGTCGCGGCCTCGCGCTCCAACCGCGCCTGAACCCGGCGCATGTTGAAGAACAATGATTTCTGAGACGAGGTTGACCCGGTGCGCACCATCGACCAGTTGCGCATCACATAGTCCTGAATGCTGGCCTTGATCCACCACACCGCATAAGTCGAAAAACGCACCCCCCGGTCGGGGTCGAACTTGTCGGCGGCCTTCATCAGGCCCAACCCGGCCTCCTGAATCAGATCATTCATCGGCGCGCCATAGCGCTTGAACTTGGCGGCCATCGATATCGCCAGCCGCATATAAGCGGTGATCAAACGATGTAGCGCTTTTTCGTCCCGGTCGTCACGCCAGGCATAAGCCAGCTTCAACTCGGTCTCGGCATCCAGCAGCTCGGCCTTCATCGCCTGCCGCGACATCGAGAAATCGTTTGCGTTGTCCAGTGCCATGCGACTCTCCCTTTACCACAGGCGATGGGCCGGGCTTGTGTTGCCGACCTAGTGTCGATACGCAGAACAAAACCGGGTGGATCACCAGAAAGGTAATGAAAGTGCACCCTAATTTAACCTTTGTTCTGGGCGGCGCGGCCTCGGGAAAGTCGCTATTTGCAGAACAACTTGCTGTTTCCACAGGGAAAAACCGCGTTTATCTGGCGACATCACAAGTGTTTGATGATGAGATGCGCCTGAAAATCAGGCAACATATTGCACAAAGAGGCAGCGACTGGCTTACAATCGAGGCACCATTTGACCTGTCGCCGGAACTGGCGAAGCTGACGAGTGATCAGGTTTGCCTGATCGATTGCGCCACCATGTGGCTGACCAATCATCTTCTGGCTGAAAATGATCTTGAACAGGCGCAGGCCGCGTTGCTGATCGCATTGAAAAGCTGCGCCGCACAGGTCGTGATCGTCTCGAACGAGCTCGGCCACGGGATCGTGCCCGACAACGCCTTGTCCCGCCGCTTTCGCGAGGCACAGGGGCGGTTGAACATCGCGCTCGCCGCTCAGGCGGGTCGGGTAGTACAGGTAACCGCCGGATTGCCCCTAGTCCTGAAAGGCGTGCCCCTATGACCCGCCTGCATCTGGTGCGGCACGGGCCGACCCATGCCAAAACCATGGTCGGCTGGTCCGACCTGCCCGCAGATCTGAGTGATACGGCAGCACTTGATCGTCTCTCTGCCCATCTTCCGTCCAAGGCCATCGTGATCTCATCCGACCTGTCGCGCGCCGCCGATACCGCCAGCGCCATTCAAGGGGCGCGCAGGCGCTTGCCGCACCACCGGGACCTGCGCGAAATCAACTTCGGCAGTTGGGAGATGCGTGGCTTCAAGGATATCGAAGCCGAAGACCCCGAACTCTGCTTTGCCTACTGGGACAATCCCGGCGAGGTGCGACCGCCAAACGGAGAAAGCTGGAACGAAGTACGGGCGCGGGTTGATGCGGCCATTGATACGCTGATCTCGGCCCATGCCGGGCATGACCTGATCGTTGTGGCACATTTCGGCGTGATCCTCACACAAGTCCAGCGTGCGCTGGATGTTGAAGCGCAAGAGGCGTTCGGGCACCGCATAGACAACCTCTCGGTCACCGAGATCACCCATCATGGTGACCGCTGGTCGGTGGGTCGGATCAATCACCGCCCGTGATGGGGCCGCGCACAAATCACTGATTTACCGATGCGGCGCGATCCGACATCGTTCTGGCATGACCCATGACCTTTTCATCGGCGACCGCCTGTTTTCCAGCTGGTCCCTGCGCGGTTGGCTTATGCTCGAGAAATTCGGCCTGCCCTACCGCTCCCACATGATCGGCCTTTATGCCGGAACCATGGCGACAGATATGGAGGCTCTGGCCCCCGCTCGCCTTGTCCCGGCCCTGCGGCTGCCGGATGGAACCGTAGTCGGCGAAAGCCTCGCCATGGCCGAAACACTGGCCGAGTACCACCCAAAGGCCGGGCTCTGGCCCTCCGATCAAGCAGCGCGCGCAACGGCCCGCTGGCTGTGCGCCGAGATGGTTGCAGGCTTCTCGGCCCTGCGGGATCAGTGCCCGATGCAGTTGCGTCATTGCTGGGAAGGCTTTCAGCCCTCACCCGACACGTTGTCCGATCTGCAGCGGATCGAGACCTTGTGGGCGCATGCCCGCAACATTTCAGGCGCAGAAACCGGCCCGTTGTTCGGAGCCTGTTCGCTGGCGGATGTGTTCTATACCCCAGTCGCCGCACGGATCATCGGCTATGGCCTGCCGGTGTCCGAGGCCAATCGTGCCTATTGCCTTGAGCTTCTCTCGGACCCGAGTGTCCGACAGTGGCGCGCGATGGGCCTGACCATTTCCTATGATCCCTTTCCCTATCCACAAAACCTGCCTGCGCAGAACTGGCCTATTGGCGGCACCTCGAAGGCCAAGGCCGTCAATTCCGGCCCGTCGGTCAATACGGCCTGCCCGTATTCCGGCGACCCTGTCACGGATTATCTGGAACTTGACGGTCAGGTCTGGGGCTTCTGCAACTCGTTCTGCCGCGACAAAACCGTGGCCGATCCGGACGCCTGGCCAAAATTCACCGCGATGGTGGCTGGCGTTAACCATTCCTAAACTGCGTTCATGGCAGCAACGTCCCGTTAACCAAGAACAGGATTGCCATGGTCGCCCGCGCCCATACCGTTGCCTTTCAGGGCGTTGACGCCCGCCCGGTCGAGGTGCAATGCGCCGTCTCGCCGGGCCTTCCGGCCTTTTCCATCGTCGGCCTGCCCGACAAGGCGGTGTCCGAGGCGCGCGACCGGGTACGCAGCGCGCTCAGTTCGATGGCAATCGCTCTGCCGTCGAAACGGATCACCATCAACCTGTCGCCCGCCGATCTGCCGAAAGAGGGCAGTCATTTCGATCTGCCCATCGCCGTTGCCCTGCTGTCGGCGCTGGAGATCATCCCGACCGATGCCGCCGAAGGGGCCGTGGCGTTGGGTGAGCTGTCGCTGGACGGGTCTCTGGTGCCGGTCGTGGGTGCGCTTCCCGCTGCCATGACCGCCGCAGCCGAAGACCGCGCCCTGCTCTGCCCCGCAGCGTCCAGCGCCGAGGCTGCCTGGGTCGACGCAACGCAGGTGATCGGCGCGGGGTCTCTGGGGGATGTGGTGCGCCACTTCACCGGCCAATCCGCGCTGCCCGCCGCAACGCCGGGCGAAGTTCATCTGGCCCCCAACGCGCGCGACTTGCGGGATGTCAAAGGGCAGGAGCGCGCCAAACGTGCGCTGGAAATCGCGGCGGCAGGGCGGCATCATCTTATTATGATCGGCACGCCCGGTTCGGGTAAATCCATGCTGGCGGCACGGCTGCCGGGCATACTGCCGCCGCTGACGGCGGTCGAGGCACTGGAAACCTCGATGATCCAATCGCTCTGCGGTTTGCTGGACGAAGGTGGTATCAGCCGGGCGCGTCCCTTTCGCGAACCCCATCACACCGCCTCGATGGCGGCCATTGTCGGCGGCGGCAAGGGCGCCAAACCCGGTGAGATTTCACTGGCCCATAACGGCGTTTTGTTCATGGACGAATTCCCAGAATTCCCCCGCACCGTTCTGGAGACCCTGCGCCAACCCGTCGAAACCGGCGCGGTCATGGTCGCCCGCGCCAATGCCCACGTTAAATACCCCTGCCGCTTCATGCTCGTGGCGGCGGCCAACCCTTGCAAATGTGGCTACCTGACCGACCCGTCGCGCGCCTGTTCCCGCGCGCCGGTCTGTGGCGAGGATTATCTGGGCCGCATTTCGGGGCCTTTGATGGACCGTTTCGATCTGCGCATCGAAGTTCCGCCCGTCGGGTTTACCGATCTCGACCTGCCACCTTCGGGCGACAGCTCTGCCACTGTCGCGGCGCGAGTCGAAGCGGCGCGCGCAATACAGGCAGAGAGGTTCAGTGACATGCCCGGCACCCGCCAGAACGCCGATCTCGAAGGCAAGCATCTGGAGGAATGCGCGGCCCCGGATGCTGAAGGGAAAGACCTGCTGTTAAAGGCAGCAGAACGCTTTGGCCTGTCTGCCCGCGCCTTTCACCGCATCCTTCGGGTCGCCCGCACCATAGCTGATCTGGAAGGCGTGCCGGACATAC
The DNA here is from genome assembly GCF_056531745.1 of Ruegeria sp. L12. NCBI lineage: Bacteria > Pseudomonadati > Pseudomonadota > Alphaproteobacteria > Rhodobacterales > Roseobacteraceae > Ruegeria > Ruegeria sp. L12. Next base: position 120,685 of record NZ_JBQFMH010000009.1, on the reverse strand, counting down.
GCCGCCCGCATGTTGCCGAGGCGCTGAGCTTTCGCATCAGCGCCAAGGTCGATGCTTAGACCTTCGCCTCAATCGCCTGCCAGATCTTTTCGGCAATGTTCTCGCCATTGAACCGCTCAAGTTCCTGAATGCCGGTGGGAGAGGTCACGTTGATCTCGGTCAGGTAATCGCCGATGACGTCGATCCCGACAAATATCTGACCCTTCTCTTTCAACAGCGGGCCGATTGTAGCGCAGATCTCAAGATCGCGCTCAGACAAACCGATCTTCTCGGGCCGCCCGCCCACATGCATGTTCGAGCGTGTCTCGCCCTCGGCCGGGACGCGGTTGATGGCACCGACGGCTTCGCCATCGACCAGAATCACCCGTTTGTCGCCATTGCGCACGTCGGGCAGGAACTTTTGAACAATCAGAGGTTCGCGCGAAAATCCGGTGAACAGCTCATGCAGAGAGGTCAGGTTGCGATCCTCGGCATCCAGCCGGAACACACCTGCGCCGCCATTGCCATAAAGCGGCTTGAGGATGATGTCGCCGTGCTTTTCCTTGAACACCTTGATGGTCTGCAAATCGCGCGCAATCGTCGTGGGCGGGGTCAGGTCAGGGAAATCCAGAACCAGCAGTTTTTCAGGATAGTTTCGCACCCAAAACGGATCATTCACCACCAGCGTTTGCCCTTTCAGACGATCCAGCAGATGGGTCGAAGTAATGTAATGCATGTCAAACGGCGGGTCCTGCCGCAGCCAGACCACATCGAAATCGGCCAGATCAACCTCGCGTTCGGGGCCCAGCACCGCAGGGTCGCCCGCAACCCGCTGAACCGTCATGTCGTGTCCGCGCGCGGTGATACGCCCTTCCTGATAGGCCAACTGGTCCGGCCCGTAGAAAAACAGCTCATGCCCCCGGGCCTGCGCTTCTTCGGCCAGACGGAATGAGCTGTCGGCATTGATGTCCACGGCCCCGATCGGGTCCATCTGAAAGGCGATCTTCATGGCTTGTCCCTTGCGTTCCACGCCCGATACATGGCGCAGAGACCTGACGGGTTCAATGGCGATCAGCCCTGACCAAAGGCGTTTTCGATGATTTCGACCGCGCCGCTGCCATCAACCAGGGCCGCATCAAAGCGTACATTGGTCAATTGGCCTTCCGGCTCACGCTCAAGAAACTGGGCGGCTGAGGCATAGATGCGTTCAATCTGCCGGGGGCTGATCCGCGCCGCCGCCGCGGCAAAACTTGCGCTTTTCTTCACCTCGATAAACACGATTCCGTCCGCGTTTCGGGCGATCAGGTCAATTTCGCCCCATGTGCCGCGCCATCTGCGATGCGCGATGGCATAGCCGCGCCGCTCATAGTCGGTGGCCACGCAAAGCTCTGCCGCTTGCCCAGCGTGATAAGAAACCGAGCCCCGAACGGATCGCCCCATATGTCATCCCTTTCCCAGTCTCAGGGCCTTTTGATAAATCGGGCGGCGCGGCAGCTTGTACATGTCCGAGACCAGATCCGCCGCGTCACGCACGGAATGCGTTTTCAAAGCCGTTATCAATGCCTCTTCTACGTCAGACTCGTTAACGGTTTGCGAATGCGACCGGTCCACAAGCAGAACGATCTCGCCCTTGACCGAGGCCCCTTCGTAACCTGTGGCCAGTTCAGCAAGCGTCCCGCGCCGGACTTCTTCGAACTTCTTCGTCAGTTCGCGGCACACCGCCGCCTGCCGGTCTGCGCCCAGAACGTCTGCCAAATCGGCTAGGCAAGCGCCCACGCGTTTGGGGGATTCGTAAAAAACCAGCGTTCCGGGGATGTCGCGCAACGCCTCGATTCGTGACCGGCGCGCGCCCGAAGCGTTGGGCAGGAAACCGGCGAAAAAGAACGCATCGGTCGGCAAGCCCGCCAATGTCAGCGCCGCCAGCGCCGCCGAAGGGCCCGGCGCGCAGGTGACATCGAAACCGGCCTCAGCGGCTTTGCGGCCAAGATCATAGCCCGGATCCGCGATCAGCGGCATTCCGGCCTCGGACGCGTAGGCAACCGACTGACCTGCCTCAAGCGCTTCAAGAATCTTGCCCCGCGCACCAGCGCCGCTGTGATCGTGATAGGCGAGGATTCGGCGGCCTTCGAGCGGTACACCATGAATTTCCATCAGCCGTCGCAGGCTGCGGGTGTCCTCAGCGGCGATCATGTCGGCCGAGGCCAGCACGTCCAGCGCCCTGAGCGTAATGTCGCGCGCCGTCCCGATCGGGGTGGCAACAAAGTACAGGCCCGGGGCCAATCTGATCTTTTGGAAATTCAAAGCTGGACCCTCACAGCATGACGTTTATTATCGCGGGTCGATAGACCAAGGTGCCTTCAGACGCCGGATCAGGGAGTTTTCATTTAGATGTTTACCGTTTGCAAGCCCGCACGCAAACTGGCGAAATCCGCCATTGTTCTGGCCACCGCCGCATTTCTGGCCGCCTGTGAAGTCGGCGGTATCGGCGGAGGTCCTGCGATCGACACGTCCGACCCGGTTCCGGTCGCCCTGCTGGTCCCGGCAGGCTCGCCACAATCGGGGGATGCGGCACTGGCCCGCAGCCTTGAGAATGCAGCGCGTCTGGCGATGGCGGATCTGCAGAACGTCAAGATCGACCTGAGGGTCTATGACACGGCGGGCAATGCGGGGACGGCATCTGCGGTCGCTCAGCAAGCTGTGGCAGATGGGGCAAAGATCATCCTTGGCCCGGTTTACGCGCAGGCAGCAAATGCGGCCGGACTTGCGGTGCTGAACAACAATGTCAACGTACTGTCCTTCTCGAACAACACCAGCATCGCGGGCGGCAACGTCTATGTTCTGGGTCCGACATTCCAGAACACCGCCAATCGGCTGGTCAATTTTGCCGGGCGTCAAGGCAAGAGCGGCACTGTGGTCGTGCATAGCAATGACTCGGCGGGTCAGCTTGGCCAATCGGCGATTGCTTCCGCGCTGAACAGCAGCCGAGTGAATAATGCCGGAACCGTCGCGTATGACCGATCCCAGCAAGGCGTGATCAACTCGGTCCCGACCATCAAGGCCACGGTGGACTCGACCGGGGCTGATTCGATCTTCCTCACCGCGACAACGGCGGGCGCGCTGCCTCTGTTCAGCCAATTGCTGCCCGAGGCGGGCGTTTCTCCGGCCAATGTGCAGTATATGGGTCTGACACGCTGGGATATCCCGGCGCAGACACTGGAACTGCCAGGCGTTCAGGGCGGGTGGTTTGCGCTACCGGACCCGGCCAAGGCACAAGCCTATCGCCAGCGCTATAACAACACCTATGGAGAGGCGCCGCATCCGATCAGCGGCTTGGCCTATGACGGGATCGCAGCGATTGGCGCTTTGGTCAGTCAGGGCAAATCCAACGCATTGACCGGCGCGGCCCTGACCCAGAACGCAGGGTTTCAGGGCGTCGGCGGCATCTTCCGCCTGCGTTCCAACGGTACAAACGAACGCGGTCTGGCGGTTGCCACGATCCAGAACAAACAGGTGGTTGTGATTGACCCTGCCCCACAAAGCTTCTCTGGCGCCGGATTCTGAACGACCGGCGCAGGCATCCATGCCTGACAGCAAACTGATCTGCCCTGCTGACCAGATTTTTGACTCGGTCAAGATCGATGCCAGCCTGTCTGCCGCCGCCAAAAACGGCGCGGACAACGCAGCTTTGCGCGCCGAAACCGTCCGCATTCTGCGCGATGCCCAAAAGGCGGGGCGGGCAGCCATTGCAGAGGCCTTCGCCAAAGCCCCGTTTGACGCGCGCCCTCTGACGCGGTCTTACACCTATCTGACCGATCAACTGGTCTGCACCGCGATGCGCGTGGCCAGCGAATATCTGCATCCGTTGGCCACCCCAACGCAAGGCGAAAAGATCGCCGTGTTGGCCGTGGGCGGCTATGGCCGGGGTGAGATGGCACCGTCTTCGGACGTGGACCTGCTGTTCCTTACCCCTTACAAAATCACTGCCTGGGCCGAGAGCGTGATTGAATCCATGCTCTATATCCTCTGGGATCTGCGGCTGAAGGTTGGTCATTCCTCGCGCACGATCAAGGATTGCCTGCGGCTGGGAGAGGAAGATTTCACCATCCGTACCGCCATGCTGGAGCAGCGCTATCTGGCCGGGGATCAGGCGCTTGCCGAAGAGCTTGAAACACGACTGAAGGCGGATCTGTTCAAAGGCTCCGAGCGCGATTTCATCGAAGCCAAGCTGAAAGAGCGGGATGAGCGGCACCTGAAACAGGGTGAGCGTTACATGGTCGAGCCCAATGTCAAAGAGGGCAAAGGCGGCCTGCGCGATCTGCAGTCGCTCTACTGGATCGCGAAATACATCTATGGCGTTCAGGATGTGGCGGAACTAGTGCCGCTGGGTCTGTTCACCCCGGAGGAGTTCCGGCGATTTGTTCAGGCCGAAGACTTCCTCTGGGCCGTGCGGTCTCATCTGCATCTGGTCACCGGGCGCGCCACCGAACAACTGACCTTTGATCTGCAGGTCGAAGTGGCCGATCGCATGGGGTATGAAGACCGCGCCGGGCGGCGCGCGGTCGAGGTGTTCATGCAGCGCTATTTCCGCGAGGCAACGCGTGTGGGTGAGTTGACCCGCATCTTCCTGACCAAGCTGGAAGCGGCCCATATGAAGGGCGCGCCGCTGCTGGAACGCATTTTTCGCCGACGCCCCCGGGTCAAGGCGGGGTACAAGGTTGTGCACGGCCGGTTGGATATCGCCGACCCGGACAGCTTTCTAGCGGACAAGCTGAACCTGCTGCGCCTGTTCGAAGAAGGGTTGCGCACCGGGATGCTGATCCATCCAGACGCCATGCGTCTGGTTACGGCCAATCTGCACCTGATCGACGAGGACATGCGCACCAACAAAGAGGCGCAGCGCATCTTTGTTGATCTGATGCTGAAACACGGCAACCCCGAGCGCGCCCTGCGCCGTATGAACGAACTTGGCGTTCTGTCGGCCTTTCTGCCCGAGTTCGAGCACATCGTGGCGATGATGCAATTCAACATGTATCACAGCTATACGGTGGACGAGCACACCATCCAGTGCATCGTCAATCTGGCCCAGATCGAACGCGGCGAACTGATCGAAGCGCTGCCGTTGGCCTCGTCCATTTTGAAGGGTGGGGTAGATCGCAAGGTGCTTTATGTCGCGCTGTTGCTGCATGACATCGCCAAGGGACGGCCCGAGGATCACTCGATTCTGGGGTCGCAGATGGCCCGCAAGATCGCGCCGCGGTTGGGGTTGAACAAGGCGGATTCGGAAACCGTGGAATGGTTGGTACGGTATCACCTGCTGATGTCGGACATGGCGCAAAAACGCGATATCTCGGATCCGCGCACGATCCGCGATTTCGCCAAGGCAGTGGCAACCGTCAAACGGCTGGATTTGCTGACCGTGCTGACGGTTTGCGACATTCGCGGCGTTGGCCCGAATACCTGGAACAACTGGAAGGCCACCCTGCTGCGTGCCTTGCATGCCGAGACCAAGCGGGCGCTTGAAACGGGGATGGAGGACCTCAACCGTGCCAATCGCGGGGCCGAGGCCAAAAAGCTGTTGCGCGCCGAGTTGTCTGACTGGTCCAAGGCCGATCTGAAAACCGAAACGAGCCGGCATTATGATCCCTATTGGCAGGGTCTGAAACTGTCGACCCATGTCGAGTTCGCAGAGATGCTGAAAGGTCTGGAAGACAGCGGCGATCCGGGCGCGGTGGAAATCCGGCTGCATCCGGATGAAGACCGCGATGCCACCCGCGCCTGTTTTGCCATGGGCGATCATCCCGGCATCTTTTCCCGGATTGCGGGCGCTCTGGCGCTGGCCGGGGCCAATGTCGTGGACGCGCGCAGCTATACCACCAAAGACGGTTACGTCACCGATGCGTTCTGGATACAGGATGCCGAAGGTCACCCGTTCGAAGCCTCGCGCCTGCCGCGCCTGAACCAGATGATCCACAAAACCCTCAAAGGTGAGGTGGTGGCACGCGATGCCCTGAAATCCCGCGACAAGATCAAGAAACGCGAGCGCGCCTTCAACGTGCCGACCCATATCACCTTCGACAATGAAGGCTCCGAGATTTACACGATCATCGAGGTTGACACCCGCGACCGGCCCGGCCTGCTGTACGATCTGGCCCGCACGCTGGCCGCGGCCAATGTCTACATCGCCAACGCGGTCATCGCGACCTATGGCGAGCAGGTGGTCGACACCTTCTACGTCAAGGACATGTTCGGGCTGAAATACCATTCGGAAAGCAAGCAGCGCGGGCTGGAAGCCAAGCTGCGCAAAGCCATCGCCGAGGGTGCTGAGCGGGCCGCCTCATGAAGCAGATCCGCCTGTTCTCGGGCTTTTTCACGGTGGGTTTCTGGACGCTTGCCAGCCGCATTCTGGGATTTCTGCGGGAAATCCTGCTGACCGCCTATATCGGGCCGGGGCCGGTGATGGACGCCTTTGTGGCCGCCTTCCGCCTGCCCAACATGTTCCGCCGTTTCTTCGCCGAGGGCGCGTTCAACGCCGCCTTCGTACCGATGTTCTCGAAACGGTTGGAGGGCGATGAGAACGCGGAAGGTTTTGCACAGGATGCCTTCAACCTGCTGGCCGTGGCGGTTCTGGCCCTGGTGGGTCTGGCGATGGTCTTCATGCCCGCGCTGGTCTGGGTCACGGCCGAGGGGTTCTATGGCGATGAGCGTTTCGATCTGGCCGTAGATTATGGCTATGTGGTCTTTCCCTACATCCTGTTCATGTCTTTGGCGGCGTTGTTTTCCGGCGTGCTGAACGCCACCGGCCGGTTCGCCGCCGCCGCTGCTGCGCCGGTTCTGCTGAACATCTTTGCCTGTTCCGCCCTAATTTTCGGAGCGCTTTCAGGTGGCGAGGCAATCCGCTGGCTGATCGCCGTCATCCCCGCCGCCGGGGTTGCGCAACTGGCCCTGGTCTGGGTGGCAACCGAACGCGCGGGCATCCGCATCCGCCCCGGCCTGCCGAAACTCAGCCCCGAGATGCGGCGCATGGTGCGTATCGCGGTGCCTGCCGCGCTGGCCATGGGGGTGACGCAGGTCAATCTGGTGGTGGGGCAGTTGGTGGCCTCGAAAACCGAAAAGGCCGTCAGTTGGCTGTTTGCTGCTGACCGTCTCTACCAGTTGCCCCTGGGTGTGGTCGGGATCGCCGTCGGAATCGTACTGCTGCCCGACCTGTCCCGGAGGCTGCGGGCCGACGACAAGGACGGCGCGCGCAATGCTTTCTCGCGCGCCGGTGAATTTACGCTCTTGCTGACGATCCCCTCGACCGTGGCCTTTGTGATCATCCCCGGTCCGTTGGTCTCGGTGCTGTTCCAGCGCGGTCAGTTCACCGCCGAGGATACTGCAGCCACGGCGCTGGCCGTCGCCATCTATGGCATCGGCCTGCCCGCCTTCATGCTGCAAAAGCTGCTGCAACCGCTGTTCTTTGCGCGCGAAGACACCAAATCGCCGTTCCGTTATGCCGTCGTCGCGATGGTGGTGAACGCCGTTCTGGCCTTTGGCCTGTATCCCGTGATCGGCTGGATCGCGCCCGCCATCGCCGCCTCAACCGCCGGATGGGCGATGGTCCTGTTGCTGGCAATCGGCGCGCGGCGGTTCGGGGATGAAGCCCGTTTTGACGATCGCTTCAAACACCGGGCCGGGCGGATCATTGCGGCTTCAATCGGAATGGGCGCTGTGCTGTTTGCCGCCATTCATCTGTTTGGTTGGGCGTTCGACCTCTCTGGTCTGCGCTATCTCGCGCTGCTGCTGCTGATCGGAGTGGCCGGTGCCGTCTATTTCGCGCTCGGCCACCTGTTCGGGGCCTTCAAGCTGTCGGAGTTCCGCACGGCGCTGCGCCGCGGCTGACCGCTCAGTCGCGACGTATTCTGCCGACGATGCGCGCCCATCCGCCCGGTGCCAGAAAGAACGACAGGCCGAAGCCGGTGGCAAACCCGCCCAGATCGGCGACCCAGTCCAGGGTGCCACCAAAGATCAGGCCAAACAGCAACTGGATCCCCATCAGCATCGCGATCAGGCTGAAGGCGCGGGACTGGTTCTCACCGACCAGCGACAGCTTGCGCCAGAGCAGCCACGTGAACGCTCCGATCAGCCCGTAAACAGGCGGGAATCCTCCGACCAACGGATAGGCCGGGTTGAGCAGAAGCGCATAAGCCAGCGCTCCACCTACGCCGGACAACACAAAGATGATCAGCATGGCGACGTTACCAAACACTTCGGCCACCATCTTGCCCATCGCCAGAACAAAGACGCAGACAAAGATCGCCTGCGTGATGTTGGCCGAGACAAAGGGATAGGTGACAAAGCGGATCACATGCTCGAACGGCCAGCGCCCGTTCTGCACCATCCAGTCGAAGATATCGGGCGAGAACGTATATTGCTGCAACGCGTCCAGACGCCAGCCCACCGCCGACGGCCCGCCAATGATCCCGCGTGCGCCCAGTTGCAGGACAACCTCGATCCCCATGATGAACAGCGTCAACGCCACCACCACAGGGGGCAGAGGGTTCACGGGCGGGGTATAATGCTCACTGCTCATTGGGCTTTACCTTTGCGGCTGTTGACGTCCCTTGGCCTCATGGGTAAGCGACGGGGACTGATATTTCCAGACGGGAGTTCCCTTCGATGACCGAGACCAAATTCACGCCGCGCGTGTTCTCCGGCATCCAGCCTTCGGGAAACCTGCACCTAGGTAACTATCTGGGTGCACTCAAGCGTTTTGTGGACATGCAGGGCGAAGAGTTTCAGACCATTTACTGCATGGTCGACCTGCATGCCATCACCGTCTGGCAAGACCCGGCCCGTCTGCGCGAAAAGACGCGCGAGGTCTGCGCAGGCTTCATCGCCGCCGGTCTGGACCCGGAAAAGTCGATCCTGTTCAACCAAAGCCAAGTGCCTGAACACACGCAGCTGGCGTGGATTTTTAACTGCATCGCCCGCATGGGCTGGATGCAGCGGATGACGCAGTTCAAGGACAAGGCGGGCAAGAATGCACAAAACGCCTCGTTGGGGCTGTTTGCCTATCCCGCACTGATGGCGGCGGACATCCTGACCTATCACGCGACCCATGTGCCCGTGGGTGAGGACCAGAAACAGCATCTGGAACTGACACGCGATATCGCGATCAAGTTCAACCACGACTATGGTGTGGAGTTCTTTCCGGTGACCGAACCGGTTATCGGCGGTCCTGCACCACGTGTCATGAATTTGCGGGATGGGTCGCGCAAAATGTCGTCCTCTGACCCCTCGGACATGAGCCGTATCAACATGACCGATGACGCCGACACCATCGCCAAGAAAATCCGCAAGGCCAAGACCGACCCGGATGCTCTGCCGTCTGAGGTCGACGGTCTGTCCGAACGGCCGGAGGCGCGCAATCTGGTGAACATCTATGCCGCGCTCAGCGACCTGACAGCCGAGCAGGTTCTGGCAGAGGTTGGCGGCAAGCAATTCGGTGAGTTCAAACCGATGCTGGCGGAACTGGCTGTTTCAAAGCTGGCACCGATCTCGTCCGAAATGGCACGTCTGATGGGTGAAGAGGCCGAGATCGATCAGATTCTCGCACGCGGTGCTGAACGCGCGCGTGAGATCGCCGCTCCGATCCTGCAGCAGACCTATGAGATTGTCGGGATGGTGGGCGCAGGCAAAGCCTGATCTCTCAAGCAAATAAAACGCCGCCCCGATGAGGGCGGCGTTTTTCTTCAGGCAGCCTGTGAACGCAGCGTTTCGTAGACGATAGCTTCGGCAATTTCATGCGGGCTGATCGCCTCGGCCTTGGCGCGGATCAGGATGCGATCCATGGTCTGCTCCAGCGCCTGCAACCTGTGTGCCACCCAGTCTTCGCGATCAGCCACACGCAGAATCTCGGTGGCGACATTGATGATCCCGCCACCGTTTGCCACAAAGTCCGGCGCATAAAGGATGCCCCTGTCGTGCAGCAATTGCGCGTCGCTGTCATGGGCCAACTGGTTGTTTGCACCACCCGCGATGGCCCCGACCCGGAGCAATGGAATACTGGTCTCGTTCAGAATACCGCCAATGGCGCAGGGGGCGAAGATGTCGGCCTCAACACCATAAATCGCGTCGGGCGCAACCGCCTGCGCATTGATCCGCTCGGCCACGCGCGCCGATTGCCGCGCATCGATATCAGTGACGATCAACCGCGCACCCCCATCATGCAACAACTGGCAGAGATGTTCGCCTACATGGCCCAGCCCCTGCACCGAAACCGTCAACCCGTCCAGATCGGCCTTCCCGAACCGATGTCGTGCCGTGACCCGGATCGCGTTGAAAATCCCGCGCGCGGTGATGGGCGACGGATCACCGCTGGCAAACGCGCCATCTGCCAGACCGGCCACATAATCCGCCTGTGCCCCGATATGCGCCATGTCGGCGGGCGTCATACCCATATCCTCGGCGGTCCAGTAGAGCCCGTTAAGGCTCTGCACCACACGACCGAATGCTCTGAGCATATCCGGCGTCTTGTCGATGCCCGGATCCCCGATGATGACCGCCTTGCCACCCCCCAGCGGCAGATCGGCGGCGGCGTTCTTGAACGTCATGCCACGTGACAGGCGCAGTGCGTCCTGCAGCGCCTCGGCTGCGTGGCCATAGGGCCGCATCCGCACGCCCCCGGCCGCCGGGCCACGGTGGGTCGAATGAATGGCGACATAGCCCAACAGGCCCAGCGCACTTTCTTTGAATTCAACCACGCGCTCATGCCCTGGCGCATCTATTTCGGTGATATCCATGCCTCTCCTCCGGAATGTCCCAGAGAGTTTGCCACCTTTGGCTGAGAGGTTTCCGCCATAATATCGCTGGCAGTTAGCGTTGATTGGCTATATTCTCCAAACATTAGATCATTGTTAGGTAATTTCTCCATGGACAGCATCGACGCCAAGATCATCCGCGCCTTACAGAAGGATGGCCGCATGACGGTCATCGATCTGGCCGAGCATGTCGGGCTGTCGCCAACCCCCTGCGCGCGGCGTCTGGACCGCCTGCAGCGCGATGGCATCATCACCGGCTATACCGCGCAGGTTGACCCCGAGCAGCTTGGCTTTGGCGTCTCCATCTTCGTCTCGGTCGAACTGGAGAAACAGGATCGCAACGCAATCGATGCTTTTGAGAAAGCAATCCGCCGCTGCGATGAGGTAATGGAATGCTACCTGATGACCGGATCGCGGGATATTCTGCTGCGCGTGGTAGCAAAAGACCTCAACGCCTTTGATGCGTTTCTGGAAAACCGGCTGATGCAAATACCGGGTATCCGCAACCTCAGATCGAACTTCGCGCTGCGCACCATGGTCAAACGCGAAGCGCTGCCGCTGGATCACGGATAATCTGCTGGACCTTGCGCCAGCCCCAACCTAGGTTTTCCCCGAGCTGAGGGAGAGCATAATGGCAGTCGGCACGAACATCCGCACCTATTTCGACGGTCAATGGCATGACGGAGACGCCCCGATCATGCGCGCGGCAGACCATGGCGCATGGCTGGGCTCTTCGGTTTTTGACGGTGCACGGTTCGTCAACGGGCTGACTCCGGATTTGGATGCCCATTGCGACCGGGTGAATCGTTCGGCCGAGGCCTTGATGCTGACGCCAACCGTCACCACCGAACAGATGGTCGAACTGGTTCACGAAGGGCTTGAGGCCTATGCACCCGACACGGCTGTCTACATCCGTCCGATGTATTGGGGAATCCACGGGGACCAGACTGCAATTGTTCCACAAGAAAACAGCACCGGTTTCGCGATCTGCCTCGAAGCGATCCCGATGGCACCCGAAACAGCGTCGGTGACGCTGACGACAACGCGGTTCCGCCGCCCGGTGCTGGAATCCGCAGTGGTCAATGCCAAGGCCGGGTGTCTTTATCCCAACAATGCCCGGATGCTGGCCGAAGCGCGCTCCAAAGGGTTTTCGAACGCGCTGGTGGCGGATGCAATGGGTCATGTGGCCGAAACCGCGACCGCCAATATCTTCATGGTCCGCGATGGCGAAGTGTTTACGCCCATCCCCAACGGCACCTTCCTGGCGGGGATCACCCGGGCCCGTCACATCAAAAACCTGCGCACCGACGGTGTGACCGTGCATGAAACGGTGCTGAGCTTTGACGATTTCCACGAAGCGGATGAGGTGTTCATGTCCGGCAACATGAACAAGGTGACCCCGGTCACCGCGCTGGACGACACACAATATCAAGTTGGCCCGATTGCACGGCGCGCCCGCGAGATGTACTGGGACTGGGCTGGCAGCAACCGCTAGTTGCCAGCGCATTCCCGGTCAGGCATGATCGCGAAAATAGTCAGGGGACATATATGCGCAAATTCTTGGTCGTTCTGGATGATAGCCGCGAATGTTTGAACGCGATGCGCTTTGCAGCCATGCGCGCGGCACATACAGGAGCAGGCGTGACGATTCTGTCCGTCATTCCCCCGGATGAGTTCAATCACTGGATCGGAGTGGCCGAAGTGATGCGTGAAGAGGCGCGCGAACGTATCCACGCGCATTTCGAGGTGTTCGCCAAATGGATGCGCGACAAGCAGGGCATTGAACCGGAACTCACCATCCGCGAAGGCGACCCGGTGCCCGAGATCATCGCCCATGTCCAGTCGGACCCTGAAATTGGCGTGCTTGTCTTGGGCGCGGGAACGGACAAGAAAGGCCCCGGTCCGCTGGTCACGCAACTGACCCGCAATTCCGGCAGTCTGCCGATCCCGATCACCATCGTTCCCGGCGATCTGAGCAAGGAAAAGCTGGAAGCCATTACCTGAGGCGATGCCATGGGCGCCAAGCTGCAATTCTGGTTCGATTTCGCCTCGACCTATTCCTATCTCAGCGCCATGCGAATCGGACAGCTGGCATCGGATCAGGGCCTGACCATTGAATGGCAGCCTTTCTTGCTGGGCCCGATCTTTGCCGATCAGGGGTGGAACAATTCTCCGTTCAACCTCTATCCCGCTAAGGGGCGATACATGTGGCGGGATATGGAACGCCTTTGCGCCGCGCGGGACCTGCCCTTTCAGCGTCCCGGTGCATTCCCCCAGAGCAGCCTCAAGGCAGCACGTCTGGCCCTGACGATTGATGCCCCCGATCAACGGGCGAAATTCGCCCGCGCCGTCTATTCGGCTCAGTTCGGCGTGGGAAAGGAGATTTCCGACCTCGGGGTGCTGACAGAGTGTCTGACAGCTGCTGGTGTCGCGCCAGAGCACATAGATCGAATGGGCGATCCGCAGATCAAGGCAGCCCTATTCAAACAGGTCGACCGCGCCAAGGCACTGGGCATCTTTGGCGCCCCGAGCTTTGTGGCGGGGGATGAGCTGTTCTGGGGCGATGATCGTTTGGCTGATGCGATTTCCTACGCCGCATCAATTTAGAATCGTTCCAAATCTTGACTTCCCGTGCCCGGGCGCGCATATCAAGGGCAACTCAAACGGAGTCGCGCCATGTTCATCCAAACTGAATCCACACCCAACCCGGCAACGCTGAAGTTCCTGCCCGGTCAGACGGTTCTGGAAGCAGGCACCGCAGATTTCCCAAGCGCCGAAGCGGCCGAGAAATCGCCTCTGGCCAATCGGATTTTCGCAGTGAACGGCGTGACCGGTGTGTTCTTCGGCAATGATTTTGTCACCGTCACGAAATCGGACGACGTTCAGTGGGACCACATCAAACCCGCCATCCTTGGCGCGGTGATGGAGCATTATCAGTCAGGTCAGCCAGTCATGGCTGCCGATGCGCAAACCGCCTCGGGTCACGCCGAGCATACCGGCGAGGATGCTGAAGTCGTGAACCAGATCAAGGATCTTCTGGACAGCCGCGTGCGCCCTGCCGTGGCGCAGGATGGTGGCGACATCACCTTCCACGGCTTTGATCGCGGCGTTGTCTATCTGCACATGCAGGGGGCCTGCGCCGGCTGCCCGTCCTCGACTCTGACGCTGAAGATGGGGATCGAGAACCTGCTGCGCCACTACATCCCCGAAGTGACCGAGGTTCGCCCGGTTGCCGTCTGACCCGACAATCCTGGCGTTTGACACATCGGCCGCGCATTGCGCGGCCGCTTTGCTGCGAGGCGGTCAAATCATTGCTTCTGCCGCCGAATCCATGTCGCGCGGGCAGGCCGAGCGCCTGATGCCTCTGCTTGAGGAGGTGCTCGCACAAGCGGGCTGCGCCTGGGCGGATCTGGATGCCATCGGCGTTGGGGTCGGACCCGGCAATTTCACTGGCATTCGCATCTCGGTCTCTGCGGCCCGGGGGCTTGCTCTGGGCCTGAACGTCCCGGCTGTCGGCGTGTCAGGGTTCGACGCGCTAGCCGAAATCGCTCCGGCAGGCACTCTGCCGGCAATCTCTGCCCCACGCGATCAGGTCTATGTGCAACATGGGGGCACGCCTGCGCGGCTCCTGCCAAAAGTTGAGGCCGAGGCATTCGGTGCGCTGTTCCTTTGCTCCGACCCCGCCTTGCAGGCACAAGCCATCGCACGGATCGCCGCACGTCGCTGGGAAAAAACGGATCAGCCCCCGGCCCCACTTTACATCCGGCCCGCCGATGCCGCGCCTTCCAGCGACACGCCTCCAGTGCTGTTGGACGAATGACCCCGCAAGAGCTTGCCTCGACCCACGCTGCGGCGTTCACGCAATCACGGCCCTGGACCGCGTCCGAGTTTTCTGCGTTGCTGGACAACCCGTTCACCCATGTCACCGGCACCGCCAAGTGCTTTGCCCTGTTTCAGGTCATCGTCGATGAGGCCGAACTGTTGACGATTGCGACCCATCCCGCACATCAGCGGCTGGGGCTGGGCCTAAGTTGCATGGACATATGGCATGCCAAAGCCGCGCAACTGGGGGCGACTCGAGCATTTCTGGACGTCGCCGCCGACAATCTGCCCGCATTGACGCTTTACCAGCGCTGCGGATATCGCCGCTGCGGACAGCGCAAAGGCTACTACACCCGAAGCTCCGGGGAAAACTGCGACGCAATCGTTATGGAGCGCGCTCTGCCCTGACGGCAGGTGGCAATTTTCTATTGTTTGGTCAAAAATCAGTTGACCCTGACTGTTGCATACGGCCTTAATTCCCGCCATCACAACAGGTATGCTCGCTCTGAGTGGGTGATGGGGCGTTAAAGCCCCGGACCGATTATAACCAACGGGAGTAACAAATGACCCTAATGAAATCCCTGATGGGCGCCGCTGCTGCGGTTGCACTGACCGCTGGCGCGGCTCTGGCCGAACCGGCCCTGATCTTCGATCTGGGTGGCAAGTTCGACAAATCGTTTAACGAAGCCGCACATAATGGCGCGTCGCGCTGGGCGGAAGAGACCGGCGGCACCTATCGCGAGATTGAGATGCAGTCCGAGGCACAGCGCGAGCAAGCCCTGCGCCGCTTTGCCGAGGCGGGTTCGAACCCGATCATCACCATGGGCTTCGGCATGGCCGATCCGCTGAGCGCGGTCGCCGCTGACTATCCGGATACAACCTTCGTTGTGGTCGACGTCACTTGGCTGGACGCGCCGAACCTGCGTCAGGTGGGTTTTGCCGAGCATGAAGGC
The DNA here is from genome assembly GCF_056531745.1 of Ruegeria sp. L12. Taxonomy (NCBI): domain Bacteria; kingdom Pseudomonadati; phylum Pseudomonadota; class Alphaproteobacteria; order Rhodobacterales; family Roseobacteraceae; genus Ruegeria; species Ruegeria sp. L12. The sequence goes on along the minus strand of NZ_JBQFMH010000009.1, from coordinate 105,132 downwards.
TCGTATCTGGTGGGTATGATGGCAGCCATGGCTTCCAAGACCGGTACGGTCGGCTTCATCGGCGGCATGGATGTCCCGCTGATCCGCCACTTTGGCTGCGGCTATGCGCAAGGTGCAAAGGCTGTTAATCCCGATATCAACGTGGTCGCCAACATGACCGGCACGACACCTGCGGCGTGGAACGACCCGGTGAAGGGTTCGGAACTGACCAAGGCCCAGATCAGCCAGGGCGCTGACGTGGTTTACGCTGCTGCTGGCGGCACCGGTGTCGGCGTGCTGCAAACTGCCGCTGACGAAGGTATCCTGTCGATCGGCGTGGACAGCAACCAGAACCACCTGCATCCGGGCAAGGTTCTGACCTCGATGCTGAAACGCGTGGATGTCGCTGTTTATGAAGCGATGAGCGCGGGCGAAGATGTCGAAACCGGCGTATTCGTCATGGGCCTGGCCGAAGATGGCGTTGGCTATGCCATGGACGACAACAATGCCGCGCTGGTGTCGGATGACATGAAGGCCGCCGTTGACAAGGCGCGTCAAGACATCATCGACGGCAACGTCTCGGTGGTCAGCTACTACGAGAACGACAGCTGCCCGGCGCTGCAGTTCTGATATCATGCGGGACGGGGGCATGCCTACCGTCCCGCTTCCACTTTGCCAGCCTGCCAATGGCAGGTGGCCCTTCTTCGGCAATTGAGGACAAGACATGACCGTCCCCGCCATTGAGCTCAAAGGGATTTCCAAAGCCTTTGGGCCGGTTCAGGCCAACAAAGACATTTCCATCAGCGTCGCCCCCGGCACGATCCACGGGATCATCGGTGAAAACGGTGCGGGCAAATCCACGTTGATGAGTATCCTCTATGGTTTTTACAAAGCCGACAAAGGCGAGATCTGGATCAACGGCACAAAAACCGACATCCCTGACAGCCAGGCGGCCATCGCCTCGGGCATCGGGATGGTGTTCCAGCATTTCAAACTGGTCGAGAATTTCACTGTTCTGGAGAATATCGTTCTGGGCGCCGAAGATGGTGGCCTGCTGGCCCCGTCGCTGGCCAAGGCGCGCAAGGAACTGAAAGCGCTGGAAGAAGAATACGAGCTGTTTGTCGATCCGGACAAACGCATCGACGAGATCGGCGTCGGCATGCAGCAGCGGGTCGAGATTCTCAAGGCGTTGTATCGCAAGGCCGAGATTCTGATTCTGGACGAACCAACCGGCGTGCTGACCCCTGCCGAGGCGGATCAGTTGTTCCGCATCCTCGACCGTTTGCGGTCAGAGGGGAAGACGATCATCGTGATCACCCACAAGCTGCGCGAGATCATGGAAAACACCGACACGGTGTCAGTGATGCGGCGGGGCGAGATGACGGCGACAGTCAAAGCCGCCGATACCAACCCGCAGGAGCTGGCCGAGCTGATGGTGGGCCGCAAGGTGCTGTTGCAGGTAGACAAGGTGCCTGCGCAACCGGGTAAGCCAGTTCTGGAAATCGAAAACCTGCGGGTGACAGATTCGGCTGGCGTCGAGCGTGTCAAAGGCATCAACCTGACCGTCCGCGCGGGTGAGATTGTTGGAATCGCCGGGGTCGCGGGCAATGGGCAATCCGAATTGCTCGAGGTTCTGGGCGGCATGCGGCCCGGGCAAGGTTCCATCAAGCTGAACGGCGAACCTCTGGCCCTCAGCGGCGCAGGCTCGGACGGGCAGGCCCGCCGCGCGCAGCACATCGCCCATGTACCCGAGGACCGGCAGCGCGAGGGTCTGATCATGGACTTCTACGCGTGGGAAAACGTGGCTTTCGGCTATCACCGTGACCCTGCCTATAAACGCGGCCTGTTCATGGACAACGCCGCGCTGCGCGCCGATACCGAAGCCAAGATCGAGAAATTCGACGTGCGTCCGCCCAATGGCTGGCTGACCGCCAAAAGCTTCTCGGGCGGCAACCAGCAGAAAATCGTCGTCGCGCGCGAGATCGAGCGCAACCCCGACCTGCTGCTGGTCGGTCAGCCCACGCGCGGCGTGGATATCGGTGCCATCGAGTTCATTCACAAACAGATCGTCGCCTTGCGCGATCAGGGCAAGGCGATCCTGCTGGTCTCGGTCGAGCTGGAAGAGATCTTCTCGCTGTCCGACCGGATTGCGGTGATGTTTGACGGACATATCATGGGCGAGCGTCTGCCCGCCGAAACGGATGAAAAAGAACTGGGCCTGCTGATGGCCGGTGTTGCAGGAGAGGCCGCCTGAACCATGGAAAAAATGCCCAAATGGGCCGATGTGGTGCTGATCCCGCTGATCAGCCTGCTGCTGGCCACAATCCTTTCGGCAATCGTCATCCTTGCCATCGGAGAAGACCCGATCGAGGCGGTGAACCTGATGGTCACTGGTGCCCTCGGGTCGACATATGGCTGGGGGTATACCCTGTATTACGCGACCAATTTCATCTTTACGGGTCTGGCGGTCGCCGTGGCCTTTCACGCGCGCCTGTTCAACATCGGCGGTGAAGGTCAGGCCATGCTGGGGGGCTTGGGCGTTGCCATCGTCTGCCTGTCAGTGCCATGGCCGCACTGGACCATCGCGCTGCTGGCCGCCTGCGCAGCCTCGATGATCTTTGGCGCGGCCTGGGCCGCGATCCCGGCCTATCTGCAAGCCAAGCGCGGCAGCCATATCGTGATCACCACGATCATGTTCAACTTCATCGCCGCCGCTTTCCTGAACTACATGCTGGTCAACGTGATGCGCCCGCAGGGGTCGCAAGACCCGGCGACCGCGCGTTTTCCAGAGGCGGTGCATCTGCCGACCTTCCAGTCCATGTTCTCGACCGCCGAAAACGTGATGTTCCGCGGCGCGCCTGCGAATATCTCGTTCTTTGTAGCGCTGCTCGCCTGCGTCGTTGTCTGGGCGCTGATCTGGCGCACCCGGCTGGGTTATGAAATTCGCGCCTATGGTCATTCTGAGACCGGGGCTGTTTATGCGGGCATTTCGCCGGTCAAGATCACCATCGTCGCCATGCTGATCTCGGGCGCGCTGGCTGGTCTCATGGCCATCAACAACGTGATGGGCGAAGCCGAGCGGCTGGTTCTGAACTCGACCGAAGGAGCCGGGTTTATCGGCATCGCGGTGGCGCTGATGGGGCGGTCGCATCCGTTTGGTGTACTTCTCGCCGCGATCCTGTTCGGGTTCCTGTACCAGGGCGGTGCCGAGCTGGCCCTGTGGACGTCGATCCCGCGTGAGCTGATCGTGGTCATTCAGGCACTGGTGATCCTGTTCACCGGCGCGCTGGACAACATGGTTCGGATGCCGCTTGAAAAGCTGTTCCTGATGCTGCGGAAGGGGTCGGCCTGATGGATATGTTTCTGACCCTCATCCAGGTTCTGGATTCGACCATTCGTCTGGCAACCCCATTGCTGCTGGCCTGTCTCGCCGGGCTTTATTCTGAACGCGCAGGCATCTTCGATATCGGCCTCGAGGGCAAGATGCTGATGGCAGCCTTCTTCTCGGCTGCGGTCGCTGCTGTCACCGGTTCGGTCTGGCTGGGTCTGCTGGCCGGGATTGCGGCCTCTCTGGTTCTGTCGGCGTTGCATGGATTCGCCTCGATCACGTTTCGCGGCAACCAGCTGATCTCGGGCGTTGCGATCAACTTCCTGGCCTCTGGCATGACGGTTCTGGTCGCGCAAAGCTGGTTCCAGCAGGGCGGCCGCACTCCGTCACTGTTCGGAGGGGGACGGTTCGAACCGATCAACTTCCCGCTGGCCGAATCCGTCGAAGGGGTTCCGCTGGTTGGTCCGGTGTATTCCGAGCTGCTGTCCGGCCATTCCATCCTTGTCTATATGGCGTTCCTGATGGTGCCACTGACGTGGTGGATCCTGTTCCGTACCCGGTTCGGACTGCGCCTGCGCGCGGTGGGGGAAAACCCGGCGGCGGTGGATACCGCCGGTGTTTCGGTCGTTGGTCTACGCTATGCCGCCGTAGCAATCTGCGGCGTGCTGTGCGGCATTGCGGGCGCTTATCTGGCGACTGCGCTGCAGGCGGGTTTCGTGAAAGAGATGACTGCCGGACGCGGGTTCATCGCACTGGCGGCGCTGATCTTCGCGAAATGGCGACCTTGGCACGCGATGTGGGCCTGCTTGCTGTTCGGGTTGCTTCAGGCCATTGCCCTGCGATTCCAGAACATCGATCTGGGCGGGGTTGTCATCCCGGTACAGGTCATGGACGCCCTGCCCTACATCCTGACCGTGGTGATCCTGGCCGGGTTCGTGGGCAAAGCCGTACCGCCGCGCGCGGGTGGTGAACCCTACGTGAAAGAGCGCTGATAAGGCCAGTTCAGGACTGACCCTCAGTCCTGTTTGCTGCAAAGCGGCATACAGAGTTGATTTTGTATGCCGCAACCGCTCTAAGGAGATATGGACTTGCCCCGCCACAGTTCCGCAGCCCTGGCACCCGCCAACCAAGCTGTTGCGTGCGTTTCGTCTATTGAGTCTTACGTTATCACGGGTTCCGCCGCTTCGCGCTGCGCGACCCTCGCCGTTTAGAAGAAGCCATGCAGATCTACCTTCCGATTGCCGAAGTATCCGTAAATGCCTTTCTACTGCTTGGGCTGGGTGGCATGGTCGGGATATTGTCCGGGATGTTCGGTGTGGGCGGCGGGTTTCTGATGACGCCGCTGCTGTTCTTCATCGGCATCCCTCCGGCGGTTGCAGTCGCGACCGAGGCCAACCAGATTGTCGCCTCGTCCTTCTCGGGTGTTCTGGCCCATTTCAGGCGAAGAACGGTCGACCTGCGGATGGGGACGGTGTTGCTTATCGGGGGTTTGGCCGGGGCGGCGCTCGGCGTGGTTCTGTTCAACTATCTCAAAAGCCTTGGTCAGGTCGATCTGCTGGTCAAGCTCTGCTATGTGGTCTTTTTGGGCGTGATCGGCAGCCTGATGTTTGTCGAAAGCCTGAATGCCTTGCGCAAATCCCGCAAGGGCGGTGGTGCGGTCCCAAAACGCCGTCAGCGCGGCTGGGTCCATGCGATGCCGTTCAAGATGCGGTTTCGGACCTCGGGACTTTATATCTCGGTTATCCCGCCGGTGATGGTAGGGCTGTTCGTCGGCGTCCTGTCCGCGATCATGGGTGTGGGCGGCGGCTTTATCATGGTGCCTGCGATGATCTACCTGCTGGGAATGCCGACCAAGGTTGTGGTTGGCACCTCGCTGTTTCAGATCATCTTTGTGACCGCTTTCACCACGATGCTGCACGCCACCACCAACTTTACGGTCGACGTGGTCCTCGCCGTGCTGCTGCTGGTCGGCGGGGTGGTCGGCGCTCAGATCGGCACGCTGATCGGCGCGCGAATGCCAGCCGAGCAATTGCGCGTCCTGCTGGCCGCTTTGGTTCTGGTGGTCTGTGGCAAACTGGCGCTGGATCTGCTTTTGCAACCGGCCGAGCTGTATTCGCTGGGCGATGCGGGGGGTCACTGAGATGTTGCGTCTGATCGCCGCCCTCTGTCTATTCTGCGTGCCGGTTCAAGCGGCCCAGGAACAGGTTGTTCTGGGGCTTTCGCAGGACCGGGTTTCGATCACGGCCAATTTCGACGGCTCCGAGATTCTTGTCTTCGGTGCGGTCAAACGCGAAGCGCCGATCCCCGAGGGCCCTCCGCTTGAGGTCATCGTATCGGTTGTCGGCCCGTCCGAACCCGTCACCGTGCGCCGCAAGGAAAAGAAGTTTGGCATCTGGGTCAACACGGACAGTCTTGTCGTCGACCTTGCCCCCAGCTTTTATGCAGTCGCAACCAGCGCCCCGTTCGATGAGGTTCTCAGCAACACCGAAGACCTGCGCAACAAAGTTTCGATCGAACGCGCGATCCGGTCGGTCGGTGCTGATATGAACATTCAGGGCGCACAGGATTTCTCGGCGGCGGTCATTCGTATTCGCGAAGACGAAGGGCTTTATTCGATCCGGGAAAACACAGTTGCTGTGGATGAGCAGACCTTGTTCCGCACGTCGATCGAAATGCCGGCGGACCTGACCGAGGGTGATTACACCGCGCGGATCTTCCTGACCCGCGGCGGCAATGTGGTCTCGAATTTCGAAACGTCAATCGACGTGCGCAAGGTGGGCCTTGAACGGTTCCTGTATAATCTGTCCCGCGAGCAGCCTATCTGGTACGGCCTGATGTCGCTGGCCATCGCCATTGCCGCCGGTTGGGGAGCGTCGACGGCGTTCCGTTTGCTGCGCGAGAAGTAATCGCTAACCCCGCCCGATATAGGGCATGGTCGTGGCCAGAACCGTCATGAACTGCACATTCGCCTCGGGCGGTAGACCAGCCATATGCAGCACGGATCGGGCGGCATCAGCGACATCCATGGTCGGATCAGGCGTGTGGCCTTCCGCGATGGCATTATCGACCAGTTCCTGAACCATCGGGGTGCGGGCATTTCCGATGTCGATCTGCCCGCAGGCGATATCAAACGCACGCCCATCCAGGGACAGACTGCGCGTCAGGCCGGTAATGGCGTGTTTCGTTGCGGAATAATGCACCGAATTCGGGCGCGGCACATGGGCTGCAATCGATCCATTATTGATGATCCGCCCACCCTGGGGCTGTTGCGTCCGCATCGCCGCGAACGCAGCGCGGGCGCACAGGAACATGCCGTTCAGGTTCACATTGACCGAGTTGTACCAGTCGTCCAAGGCAATCTCGTCGATGGTACCGCCGGGGGCAAAAATACCGGCATTGTTGAACAGGACATCCAGCCGACCGGTCTTTTGTATGAATTCGAAAAAAGCTGTTTCCACCGCATCAGGATCGGTGACATCCGCAACCAACGGGACCGCATTGTCGCGGCCTGAGGCCATCTCGTGCAACCTGTCCGCGCTGCGTGCCAGCAAACCAACGGCCCAGCCTTCGGACAGAAACAATTCAGCCGTTGCCTTGCCAATGCCCGAGCTTGCACCGGTGACGATGATCGTCTTCATGTCTCTTCCGCCTCTAACGTCAACGCGGGCGCCGCCGTGGCCCGCAGGTCATCAACGCGCAGTGGATGCGTTGGCTTGGACAACCGGTTGCGGACCACCCAGATCAGCCGCTCTTGCGCACGCGTGATGGCAACATAAGCCAGACGTTTCCACAAGGGCTGCCCCGCCTCTGTCCGTCCCATACGAGCGGCGGCGTAGATATCAGGGGCAAAGACTTGAACCGTATCCCACTGCGAGCCCTGCGCCTTGTGGATCGTCACGGCTGCACCATGCAGGAACGTGGCCCCCATACGGGCGGCGTAGGGGATGAACGGCTCTTCCTCGTCCGGTTTTTCGATCTGCACAATCGAGGCAGCGCTGACCTGAGGGTCTTCGGCCCCCATCACATGCAGACGCGAAAACCCCGGCTTGCGACCGGGGCCCAGATAAATGACCTGCGCCCCCTTGATCAGGCCACGCGCTTCAAGATCCAGCCGCTTCTTGCGGTGTTTCAGAGGCAACTCGATACCATCGCAGATCAGCGGCTCGCCCTCCAGCAACTCGGTCTCGGGCGCGCCGTGGACGCTGCGGAATGCCTGGATCAGGCGGATACGGGTGGCATTGCGCCAGACCAGAACCGGGCTGCGCGCCATCAGGTCGACCTCGACCCGTTGGCCCCAGACGACACGGTCGTCTTTGCGGGCGGTATCCTCGATCAGGCGTTCGAAATCCTCGAACCCCATTGCCGGGTCGGCCAGCGCATGGGCGAGGTCAAGTATCGGGTTGTCGGCTGTCTGGCGGTGCACCCGATGCAAAATCTGCTTGCGCGGCTCGGGCAATGCGTCGAACACCATCGACCCGGATTGGTTCACAGGCGCCAGTTGTGCCGGGTCTCCGAACAGCAGCAGCGTGGGAAAAATCTCTTTCAGATCATCGAATTGCCGATCATCCAGCATCGAGGCCTCATCAACAAAGCCGATATCCAAAGGCTCTTCCCGGCGCTTCCAGCCGGTGATGAAGTCAGAGCCGCGCAATCCGGCAGCGGCCAGCGCGCCGGGGATGGATTTGTTGTTGGCATAGAACGCAGCGGCACGATCCAGTGCTTCGTCGGTCAGCCCTTCGATCTCGGGCCGTTCGTCGTTACCGGCCAGCCACTCGGCGATGCGCTCATATTCCGGGTCGTAGACCGGGGTATAGAGGATGCGGTGAATGGTCGTTGCAGGCACGCCGCGCAAGCGCAAAACGCTGGCGGCCTTGTTTGTCGGGGCGAGGATGGCGAGGCTGCGCTTGTCGCGGGATTTGCGGCTTTCAAAATCGCCCGAGATCAGATTGACCCCCGTCTCGGCCAATGCCTTGAACAGCTCGGCCAGCAGCAGGGTCTTGCCCGATCCTGCCTTGCCGATCACAGCCATGACGCCCGATTGTCCGCCGCCCGGCAATTTCAACAGGGCGTCGTCTTCAAGATCGACACCCGCCGTGCGCAACATTTCGGCAATGTTGTCGAAAGCGGCGGCCTGATCTTCGGAAAAGGTAATCTGGGGCAAGGACATGGCGCGACCCTACAGGGACGCGCCGTGCTCCACCAGATACGGAATGCGATATCGGCCAGCCTCAGGCAGACAAAGCAAACCGATGCTGGGCGGTGATGCCGAAAGCCGTCTTGAACCACAGGCGCGACAGCTCACGCGGGATGCCCGCGCGGGCGGCGACCCGGTTGCAATCGTCCGCCGAATACGGCCACAGACCGACCGAGATTTGATCCCGACCCGACCCTTCCGAGCCCAGCACCACCGGAGACGACCCGATCATGCGGTAAATCCGGATCATGCGCGCATCGAACACCCCCGCGATATGGGTCAGGCCAAACCCCTCCATCACCTCGCCACCGCTGAGCATGATGGCCCCCGCCGTATGGGCGCTGGCGGTACGTGACAGGCAGAAGCGGGTCACCTCCCAGATCAGAGGGCTGTGGATCGGGCTGCCTCCGGTCAGATGTCCGAACACCTCGTTTACCATCACCGGCCCGGTCGTCGGCAGAATCCGCATCGAGCCGCCATGACTGCCATCCGCCTCTTCCCAGATCACATAAAGCGGGTTCAAGTCATCATAGTGATCCCGCTCTTCCCCCTTTTCGTTAACTTTAACGTCCCAGCCCAGCCGGGTTTTAAACTGATCGGCACGATCCCGAAACATTCCTTTGGCAAGCACTGGATGTTTATACAGCTCGTCCGCGTACAGATAACGCAACATGACGTATTCCCCTTGTCGTCCACATGGAACAAAGGGGGTACGTACTCGTGGTTAATTTACGGTGAGAGCAACGTACGGTCGTTAAACGACTATTAAACCTCGGCTGAGCGCCGTTGCGATGGCATGAGTCGTGTTCTGCGCGCCCAGCTTGGCCCGCGCGCTTTCGATATAGGCCCGTAGCGTGTGTTCAGAGATCGAAAGGGAATGCGCCACCTGCGCGCGGCTATAGCCCAGCGCAAGCAACGTCATGGCATCAATTTCACGCGGCGAAAGGCCGCGCGTGGTTTCCGGTTGCCGTTCTCGGGCGAATTCCAGCGCCTTGCGATTCAGGAAATACGCCACCAGAATCAGATCACGGCCAAAGGTCGCAATGAAGGACTGCCAGGTCTGATCGTCACAATTGTGGTTCGCCGTGAACAAGGCGAACTGACCGCTTGGACCCCGCAGGGGGACGGAATATCCCTGATTGCCGACACCATGTTCCAGCGCGTCTTCCAGAAAGGCACGCACGGCCTTGCCGGACCAATCCAGCTGTTTCCAGTCCACCGCATGAAACCGCTGAAAACAGCCCAGAATGACCGGGTCAATGCGATGATAACTTCTGTCGCGGTACCGTTCGTCCCAGTCATCGGAATAGGTGGTGAAACCGTATTGATCCCCAGCCCCGTCAACCCAGTGATAGGTGATGTGATCAAACTCAAGCCGGTCGCGCAATTGGACCGAGACACTGGTCAGCTCTTCAAGCGTGCTGGTGTTTTCCAAATCCTCGAGGATCTGGCTCAAATCGAACTGTGTTGCCATTCGTCGGCGCGCAAGCCTCATCCTTCAAGGACGCAATCTCGGCCGCAGCGACCAGCCTGGTGTCGTCAAGCTGTTCTGCAAGTGCGGTCAACCCGTTCGCCACCGCAAAGGCGTTGAGGTCCGACAATACGTCCAGTATCCACTCATTTTGCGCCATCAGGGTGTCCCCGAAATAGTTAACGAATAGTTAACACAACCATAACATGTGCAGACTATTTCGGCCTACTCACTGCTTTCTACTCCCCAAAAATAGTGGGGGAATGCCGCCTAACTCATTGATATGTATAGATGCATTCCAGAAACGCAAAACACCCGCGCGGCAATGGCATGCTGCGCGGGTGTAATAACCCTAAATCAGGACAAATTGGCTTAATCGCCCGCCGCGAGAACTTCTTCCAGAGTGCGCATACCGGTATGCGGTGCCTGAACAAGAACCGACATGTTGCCGGGCTTATGCTCGTTCCGCATCATCTTCATATGCGCCTCGGGCAGGTCCTGCCATGTGAACACCTCGGACATGCAAGGATCCAGACGACGCTCGACCATCAGCTGGTTCGCGGCGGCCGCTTGCTTGAGATGCGCAAAATGCGATCCCTGCAGGCGTTTCTGGTGCATCCACATATAGCGCACATCGAAGGTCAGGTTATAGCCGGTGGTACCAGCGCAGATCACGACCATACCGCCCTTCTTCACCACGAAGGTCGACACCGGGAAGGTGCTTTCGCCGGGATGTTCGAACACCATGTCGACATTCACACCCTTGCCGGTGATATCCCAGATCGCCTTGCCGAACTTGCGCGCCTCTTTGAACCATTCCGCATATTCCGGAGTGTTCACCGTGGGCAGTTGACCCCAGCAGTTGAAATCCTTCCGGTTCAGAACACCTTTGGCACCCAGACCCATGACAAAGTCACGCTTGCTTTCGTCCGAGATCACGCCGATGGCATTCGCACCTGCCGTGTTGATCAACTGGATCGCGTAAGAGCCCAGACCACCGGACGCACCCCAGACCAGAACGTTCTGACCCGGCTTCAGGTCATGCGGCTCGTGCCCGAACAGCATCCGGTACGCGGTGGCCAGCGTCAGCGTGTAGCAGGCACTTTCTTCCCAGGTCAGGTGCTTGGGGCGCGGCATAAGCTGCTGGGCCTGCACGTTGGTGAACTGGGCAAAAGACCCATCCGGCGTCTCATAACCCCAGATGCGCTGGCTGGGCGAATACATCGGATCGCCGCCGTTGCAATGCTCGTCATCGCCATCGTCCTGGTTGCAATGGATCACGACTTCGTCGCCGACCTTCCAACGCTTGACCTTGTCACCCACGGCCCAGACGATGCCCGAAGCATCCGACCCCGCGATGTGATAAGGTGCCTTGTGGCCGTCAAACGGGCTGATCGGCTTACCCAGCGAGGCCCAGACGCCGTTATAGTTCACCCCGGCCGCCATAACGAGCACCAGAACCTCGTGGCTGTCCAACTTGGGAACATCGACCACTTCCAACTGCATGGCCGTGTCGGGCTCGCCATGGCGTTCCTTGCGGATGGCCCAAGCATACATCTGCTTGGGGACATATCCCATCGGCGGGATTTCCCCCATTTCATAGAGGTCTTTTTCCGGCGCCTCATACGACGCGATGCCATTGTCGACGTCCAAAGCCATGCTGGCCTCCTTTATCTCATCTATTGCCGCGCCGCAGAATCGCGGCTTTCACCAACTGGAATATTTGCGGCCAAGAAATATTGCAATAGTTTTTGGTGCTAATTTTGTAATTTTATGACCCAGCAGTTGCAGAAACTCTTTCTGCGCCTGCAAAGCCGCCGTCGCGAGGGGCAGGCCCGGCCGCTGCGGCATAATAGGCCAGAAGCTCTGCACGCTCACCCGAGGGACGCAAAATCCCGTTGCTACGCGACAAAATCCGGCGTTCGGTCAGTTGATTAATGGCATCGTCAATGGCCTCACCCGTGTCCGGGTCCAAAGCATCACGACCCAATTCTAACAAACGGGCCTTGAGGTCGTGCTCGGCCATCTCACCCTCTTGCTGGATCAGGCGGCATGCGGCAGGCAGAGGAGCGAAGGGAATCGCGGCACCGATCCTTTGCATCAGTTCACGCGCCAGATCGGTCATCAGGTCCCGTTCATGGGTGGCGCGAAAGTCCTGCAGCGAAATCGGTGTCGCATATCGAACCGACGCGATGCCGAACCGCTTGTAGCGCCCGACCACACGCCGCCAGAGCTGTTTCAGGGTCCAGCGCGTGATCACCCCGATCCGGGCACGGAAACGACGTTCAGCATCCTTCGCCGCTGCAGTCAGAACTGTATCTTCAAGAACCCGGTCATAGTTCAATGCAACCGGCACGAACACCACATCGCGGCCCTGTGGATCAGCAGCGTCCACAATGTATTTCAGCAAACCCAGCTTGGGCCGCCCCAGCTTGCCTGTCAGGCTCAGACCGCCCTCGGGGAACATGGCCTGGGTAACGCCCGCCTCGGTCGCATGGCGCACATAGCTGGCCAGCACCTGACGGTACAGATCGCTGCCCGATTTGCGGCGAATAAAGTAAGCCCCCATTGCGCGGATCAGGCGGCTCAGCGGCCAGACCCGCGCCCATTCTCCGACCGCATAAGACAGGGCGGAATGATCCGCAGCCAAATAGGTGACCAGCACATAATCCATATTGCTGCGATGGTTCATCACATAGATGACCGTCGCATCAGGGTCGATATCATCCAGCGCCGCCTTGTTCTCATAGCTGAGGCGAACGTTGTAGAAGGCATTGCTGAGCATTCGCGCAAGGCGGATCGCCACGCTGAAATAGGCAACGGTCGAAAAGGATGGCGCAATCTCGCGCGCATAGCGCCGCGCCTGTTCGGACGCGACCGCATCGGGCAGACCTTCTTCTTTCGCATGGCGCTGCACGGCTTTGCTGACCTGCGGGTCATAGATCAGCCGCTGAATCATGTCGTGCCGCCCCGCCAGCTTGAAGGGCTGGATCGGACGTTGAAGGCGCTTGTTCAGCCGCGCGACCGCGCGCTCAAGCCTGCGACGAAAGAACCACCGCACCGACGGAAACAGGAAATGCGAGGCAAAGGTGACCGCGGCAAACAGCACGATCAGCACAAAAAGCCAAAGCGGAAGTTCCACGGTCTGGGTCATGGGCGCACAGTGCCATTATTTTCCACCACTCACAATCTGAAGAAACCGCCTTATGCCGCGACGCAGCGAATTGACATGTGTCGAAAATTACGATTTACCACCATGGAACGTAATTTTGTTGCTCACTCAAATCATGAGGCCCACTTATGACGCAGATGCAGAAAGACCGCCCGTGGCTGATCCGAACCTATGCCGGTCATTCAACGGCCCAAGCGTCAAATGCGCTCTATCGTGCCAACCTTGCAAAAGGGCAGACCGGTCTGTCCGTGGCCTTCGATCTGCCGACGCAAACCGGGTATGACAGCGACCATGTTCTGGCGCGGGGCGAGGTCGGCAAGGTGGGCGTGCCAATCTGCCATCTGGGTGACATGCGGATGCTGTTCGATCAGATTCCGCTGGAACAGATGAACACCTCGATGACGATCAACGCCACAGCACCTTGGCTGCTGGCGCTTTATATTGCGGTGGCCGAGGAACAGGGCGCTGATGTATCAAAACTGCAGGGCACGGTTCAGAACGATCTGATCAAGGAATACCTGAGCCGGGGTACCTATGTCTGCCCGCCAAAACCGTCACTGAAGATGATCGCGGATGTGGCCGAGTATTGTTATACTAACGTGCCGAAATGGAACCCGATGAACGTGTGTTCCTATCACCTGCAAGAGGCTGGTGCGACACCCGAGCAAGAGCTGGCCTATGCGCTTGCCACGGCCATCGCTGTACTGGATGAACTGCGCCCCCGCGTTCCGGCCGAGGATTTCCCGGCCTTGTGTGGTCGGATTTCGTTCTTCGTGAATGCGGGCATCCGGTTTGTCACCGAAATGTGCAAAATGCGCGCCTTTGTCGATCTTTGGGATGAGATTCTGCAACAGCGCTATGGTGTCGAAGACCCCAAATTCCGCCGATTCCGTTACGGTGTTCAGGTCAACTCGCTGGGTCTGACCGAGCAGCAACCCGAAAACAACGTCTATCGCATCCTGATCGAAATGCTGGCTGTGACGCTGTCAAAGAAAGCCCGCGCGCGTGCCGTGCAACTGCCCGCATGGAACGAGGCACTTGGTCTGCCGCGCCCGTGGGATCAGCAATGGTCAATGCGGATGCAGCAGATTCTGGCCTATGAGACCGATCTGCTGGAATATGGCGATCTGTTCGATGGCAACCCCGCAGTCGATGCAAAGGTCGAAGAACTTAAGGAAGGCGCGCGCGCTGAATTGGCAAACCTCGAGTCGATGGGCGGCGCGGTTGCCTCGATCGAGTACATGAAGTCCCGTCTGGTGGATTCAAACGCGGAACGGCTGAACCGGATCGAGCGCAACGAAACCACTGTCGTTGGTGTGAACAAGTGGACCGAGGGTGAGCCTTCGCCCCTGCAGACCGAGGATGGCGGCATCATGGTTGTTGATCCCGCCGTCGAGCAGGAACAAATCGGGCGTTTGGATGATTGGCGAACCGCCCGCGACGACGCCGCAGTCGAAGCGGCGCTTCGGGACTTGCGCGAAGCAGCCAAATCAGGGGCCAACGTGATGGCACCTTCGATTGCCGCCGCCAGGGCGGGTGTGACAACCGGTGAATGGGCCGAGGAAATGCGCAAAGCCTATGGCACCTATCGGGGGCCGACGGGCGTTTCGGGATCGGTGTCCAACAAAACCGAAGGGCTGGAGGACCTGCGCGCAGCGGTCGATGCGGTTAGCGACAGGCTGGGACGTCGGTTGAAATTCCTGGTCGGCAAACCGGGCCTTGACGGACATTCGAACGGCGCCGAACAGATTGCTTTCCGCGCCCGCGATTGCGGCATGGACATCAGCTATGAGGGCATTCGCCTGACACCGGAAGAAATTGTCACAGCAGCGCGCGAAGACGACGCCCATGTTATCGGCCTGTCGATCCTCTCGGGCAGTCACCTGCCGCTGGTGCAGGACGTGATGGCCCGCCTGGGAGAGGAAGGCCTGGGCCATATCCCGGTGGTGGTTGGCGGCATTATTCCCGACGAGGACGCCGAGGCGCTGCGCGCAATAGGGGTCGCCAAGATCTACACACCCAAGAACTTTGAGCTGAACGCGATCATGGGCGATATCATCACTCTGGCTGATCCAAAGGAATTGGCTGCGGAATAATCGCACGAGAGTTTTATAAATCTCCATTTCTATTTCTGTTAAAAAGGGAATAGACAGGGCCGGAAATCACAATTTCCCAATGCCACAGCGTTGGGAATTAACGGTCTGGAGAAATACAATGGCAATCGATCTTGAAAAAATGTCGCGCAAGGAATTGCTTGAATTGCGAAATAAGGTCGAAAAAGCGCTGAAAGGTGCGGAATCGCGAGAGCGGAAAGAAGCGTTGAAAGCGGCTGAGAAAGCCGCTGCAGAGTTCGGATTTTCTTTGTCCGAATTGTCGCCGGACAGCGGGAAAGCCGCAAAAACCGGTAAAACAGCCCCAAAATACCGCAACCCAAACGATTCTTCGCAGACCTGGACAGGCCGGGGCCGCAAACCGAAATGGGTGCACGACGCGCTGAAATCCGGGGCCGATATCGCTGATTTGGAAATCTGAGCGGAGGTCTTTGCCAAAATGACAATTCATATCGGTGCCGAAAAGGGCGATATCGCAGAAACCGTTCTTCTGCCGGGCGACCCCTATCGTGCGAAATGGGCCGCCAAGACCTTTCTGCAGGACGTCAGGCAAGTCAATGACGTCCGAGGCATGCTTGGCTTTACCGGTACGTGGAACGGAAATGCCGTGACCATCCAGGGCAGCGGCATGGGGATGCCGTCGCTGTCGATCTACGTCAATGAATTGATCCGTGACTATGGGGCGAAAACCCTGATCCGCATCGGGTCGTGCGGGGGCATGCAGGACAGCGTCAATGTGCGAGATGTCATCCTGGCCATGACCTCCACCACGCTCAGCACGCCGTCGCGCGGAATCATGAAAGAGATGAACTTTGCCCCCTGCGCCGATTGGGGTCTGCTGCAGGCCGCCGCGCAAGCGGCACAGGCCAAAGGCACACCAACCCATGTGGGCGGCATCTATTCATCGGACGTGTTCTACGACGAACGCCCGGACCTGAACGAACAGATGGTACGCCACGGTATTCTCGGGGTCGAAATGGAAGCGGCCGAGCTTTATATCCTCGCCGCCCGCCACAAATGCCGTGCCCTTGCGGTGCTGACCGTTTCCGACCACCTGCTGACCGGCGAAGCGCTGCCCTCATCCGAGCGCGAGCGCAGCTTTGGCGACATGGTCGAAATCGCGCTTGAGGCGGCGTTCTCGGCCTCGTAGCACCCCCAATCTAACGCCCATGCGTGCGATCATAGGCATTGCGCGCAGGGCTGCTCCACCCTTCCAACGCGCCTGCGGCGGGGGCAAAGACCTCGACTAGAAGTGGATGGCACGCCGCTGTATCCGATGAATGCTCGGACGAGCAATCGCCACCGGGGCAGGCGCTGAGATCGCCCAGCAGGTCAATCTCGGCGAAGAACTCCAGATAATCGCCGGGACGCACCGGTGAGGCCTTCATGAAATACTGACCGGTATCGCGGGTGAACCCGGTGCACATGAACACGTTCAGCACGTCATGGACGGTGGGTTCTGCCTCGGCCAGAGGGATATTCAAGTGATCCGCCAAGGCGCGGGTCAGGTTCGAATGGCAGCAATGGTGGTACTGCGTCCCCGACAGCAGATTGCCAGTATAGGGATCACAGCGGGTGCCAATCACATCATGAACCGACCCGCCAAACGTATCGATACCATACCAGCCAAGGGTATCCGCCGTGATCGTCGCCATCGGGCGCAAGTGCGGAAAGCTTGACCACATCCGTTCACCCGTCGTCAGATGCGTGCCGTGCAGCGCCCGTGTCTTGCCGGAATAGAACCGCTCGGACAGGTCGTTCAGGTTCCACAGGTTCAGGTCCCCGACCTGCGGCCCCTCGACCGAAGTGATGCGAAAAAAGTGCCCGGCGGGAACTTCGAAACAACGCGCATCACGCGCGGGTACCAGCACCTCATGGGTCTTTTGCGCTGTTTCGCGGGCGGCTTGATACAGTGCCAACTCAGGTTTTGGTAGGCCGTCAGTGGGATAGCAGATAACAGGAGCGACGGCGCGACGGGCCTCGGCATCATGTGGCGGGCAAGTGGTGGTCTGAGATTCTGTCATGACCCGAGACTGGCTCAGTTCGCACTGGCGGAAAAGCCCAAAGAGTTTGCACCTGTCAGCCCTGCCCTTTCAGGCACCGGGTCGGCTCTTCATCCGATTGCGAAACCGCGCCGCAAAAACTGCAGCGCCACTGCCCCTCATCTCGGTGTTGCCGCCACCGACACTCTCGCGTCAGCGATGTGGTTCGGGATCGCCAGAAGAGATAAGCGAAGACACCGGCGGCAAGCAAAAGCAGAAGAACGGGCATTCCTCTGCTTTGCCGATTGGCCAGCGATTTTCAAGGTTGAACAGGCGCTTTAAGCGGCGTTGGCGTATTCGAACAGCCCAGGCTGCTCTTCAAACACCGGATGCTTGGGTTCGGGCGTATAGTAAGCCCAAGCTTGCTCCAGAAGCTCCAGTGCTTCGGCGGCGTCGGGTTTCTTGTTTTCTGTGCTCATCGGAGTGATCCTGTAGTCGTCCTGTCACTCCTCCCCCTCCAAACCATACGCCCGCCCGAAGGCAGGCGCATCGTTCAATTTTGCAGACGGGGATTGCACTTGCCGCAAACCGGCAAGTGCTGCGTTCTGGGTCAGACCGCGCGTTCCACCATCATCTTCTTGATCTCGGCAATCGCCTTCGCCGGGTTCAGACCTTTGGGGCAGGTCTTGGCGCAGTTCATGATGGTGTGGCAGCGATACAGCTTGAACGGATCTTCCAGTTCATCCAGACGCTCGCCCGTGGCCTCGTCCCGGCTGTCGATGATCCAGCGATAGGCGTGCAGCAGCGCGGCGGGGCCAAGGTAGCGATCACCGTTCCACCAATAGCTGGGGCACGAGGTCGAGCAGCTGGCGCACATCACGCATTCATATAGACCATCCAGCTTCTTGCGGTCTTCGATTGACTGCTTCCATTCCTTCGCCGGGCGGTTGGTCTTGGTTTCCAGCCACGGCATGATGGAGGCGTGCTGGGCATAGAAATGGGTCAGATCGGGGATCAGGTCCTTGACCACCGGCATATGCGGCAGAGGATAGATTTTCACGTCGCCCTTGATCTCATCCATGCCATAGATGCAGGCCAGCGTGTTGATCCCGTCGATATTCATCGCACAGGACCCGCAAATCCCCTCGCGGCAGGACCGACGGAAGGTCAGAGTCGGATCGATCTCGTTCTTGATCTTGATCAGCGCGTCCAGAACCATCGGCCCGCATGTGCCCATATCGACGAAATAAGTGTCGACACGCGGGTTCTGGCCGTCATCGGGGTTCCAGCGATAGATCTGGAATTTCCGCACATTGGTCGCGCCATCCGGCTTGGGCCAGGTCTTGCCCGTCGTGATGCGCGAATTCTTGGGGAGGGTCAGTTGTACCATAAGTTCCTCTCCTTAGAACGTCCGCGCCTTGGGCGCGATTTTCTTGAGGCTGATGCCACCTTCGTCTTCGGTGGTCAGCGGGTCAACAATGACCGGGCGATAGCTGAGTTCAACTTTGTTGCCTTCAACCCGGCTGACGGTGTGGACTCGCCAGTTTTCGTCGTCACGCTCGGTGAAATCCTCATGTGCGTGGGCGCCGCGGGATTCCTTGCGCGCCTCGGCCCCGACGATGGTGGCCAGAGCGCTTGGCATCAAGTTGGTCAGCTCCAGCGACTCCATCAGGTCGCTGTTCCAGACCAGCGAACGGTCGCTGACTTTAAGGTCGTCCATCTTGGCGGCGATTGCCGTCATCTTCTCAACACCTTCCGCCATCGTTTTCGAGGTCCGGAACACGGCGGCGTCTTCCTGCATGGTCCGTTGCATCTCAAGCCGCAGATCGGCGGTCGGGACGGCGCCGCTAGCGTTGCGCACCGCGTCGAAGCGGTCGAATGCCTTATCGACCGACGCCTGATTCAGAACCGGGTTCGGTGCTTTAGCGTCTACAACCTCACCGGCGCGGATCGCAGCCGCGCGGCCAAACACCACAAGGTCGATCAGCGAGTTCGAACCCAGACGGTTCGCGCCGTGGACCGAGGCACAGCCGGCCTCACCCACAGCCATCAGGCCGGGGACAACAGCAGTCGGGTTGTCGGCGGTGGGGTTCAGAACCTCACCCCAATAGTTGGTCGGGATACCGCCCATGTTATAGTGCACGGTCGGCAGAACCGGGATCGGTTCCTTAGTGACATCGACACCGGCAAACACGCGTGCCGACTCCGAGATACCCGGCAGACGTTCGGCCAGTGCTTCGGCAGGCAGGTGGCTGAGGTTCAGGTGAATGTGGTCGCCATTCTCGCCGTGACCACGACCTTCGCGGATTTCCATGGTCATCGAGCGCGAAACATAGTCACGCGGCGCGAGGTCCTTGTACTGGGGCGCATAACGCTCCATGAACCGCTCGCCTTCCGAGTTGGTGAGGTACCCCCCTTCACCACGTGCGCCTTCGGTGATCAAGCAGCCCGAACCGTAGATGCCGGTCGGGTGGAACTGAACGAATTCCATATCCTGCAAAGCCAATCCCGCGCGGGCCACCATACCGCCGCCGTCGCCGGTGCAGGTATGGGCCGAAGTTGCGCTGAAATAGGCGCGGCCGTAACCACCGGTCGCTAGCACAACCATCTTGGCATTGAAGACGTGCATCGTGCCGTCGTCCAGCTTCCAGCAGACAACCCCCTGACACTGCCCATCGTCGGACATGATCAGGTCGATGGCGAAGTATTCGATGTAGAACTCGGCGTTGTTCTTCAGCGACTGACCATAGAGCGTGTGCAGGATCGCGTGGCCGGTCCGGTCAGCTGCGGCGCAGGTCCGCTGCACGGCGGGGCCTTCACCGAATTCAGTGGTGTGACCGCCAAACGGGCGCTGATAAATCTTGCCCTCTTCCGTGCGGCTGAACGGCACGCCGTAATGTTCCAGCTCATAAACCGCCTTGGGTGCTTCACGCGCGAGGTATTCCATCGCGTCGGTGTCACCCAGCCAGTCCGAGCCCTTGACGGTGTCATACATGTGCCACTGCCAGTTGTCCGGCCCCATGTTCGACAGCGACGCGGCGATGCCGCCCTGTGCCGCCACTGTGTGCGAGCGGGTCGGGAAAACCTTGGTCACACAGGCCGTGCGCAGACCCTGTTCTGCCATACCCAGCGTCGCCCGCAGACCGGCCCCACCGGCGCCGACAACGACCACGTCATATTCGTGCGTTTCGTATTCGTATGCAGCCATTTCTTTCAGCTCCGGGGGTTAGAGGGCAATGCGTGCGATGGCGAACAAGCCGGCAGCCGCCGCACCATAAGACAGACAGGTGGTGAGGATGATCAGAACCTTCTCTGCCGTGCCATGCACATAATCCTCAAGCATCACCTGCGCGCCATCGGCAAAATGCTTGAAGCCAACGGCCAGCGTCAGCGCGGCGACAATGGCCGGGAACGGACGCGCGTAATAGTCCAGCACCACGTCATAAGGCTGACCCAAAACCGGGCCAAAGGTGAAAATGAACAAGGGAACGAGGATCAACAAAGCCACCGAGCTGACTTTCATCCGCCAGAAATGAGCCGTTCCGGATTTCGCAGAACCGAGGCCGGCGGCCCGCTTGCGGTCGGTAAGATAACGCATGTCGGACCTCCTTTACGCGACGATCAACAGGGTCAGCAGGGTCAGAACCACCGATCCGATGACCACGGCCCATCCCAGTTTGGTTGCGGTGGGAATATCCAGACCAACCGCGTTGTCCCAGATCAGGTGCCGCACACCGGCCAGCGTGTGATACCAAAGACCCCACAGCGACAGCGCCATGACCAGATCACCCAGAACCGAGGTCAGCCACCAGTTCGCGCGCTCAAACGCGTCGGGCGAGGTTGCAGCCGCCAGAAACCACCAGACGATCAGCAGGCCCGCCACCAACATGGCATTGCCAGTGATACGGGTCAGGATGGATGTGACCGACGTCAGCTGCGGACGATAGATCGACAGATGCGGCGAAAGCGGGCGATTGCCCCGATTTACATCGGCCATGGCGGCTCCTTTTCGGTTGGCTACCGAACGTTTTACTGGTTTTTGCGACACTGTCACCTGCTGCGGGTGCAAAAAGGGTTAAATTCAGCGCGATTCCTCCAATAAGTCGAAAATGTGATCACGAGATTATTTTGTGTGATCACAAATAGCATTCAACCACATCAATGTTAGCGTTTTCAATGGAAAGACTATGTGATCACGAATCTATGCGCGGCTCATTTCAGACCCGCGGTTTGCTGCGTCACTTCGCGCAACAGCTTTTTTCGGATTCGCTCCGGATAGTCGGTAAACCCGGCGGCCGAGACGACAAAAGCGCCCTCTCCGACGATGACGTTCTCAAAGAAATAGGCAGTCAGGTCCGGTTCGCTCTCTTCTATGGCGATGGCGTTCACGGTCACCCCCCGATCACGCAACCAGGGATGCAGCGTCGCCGGCTCGACCCCCTCGTTGGAAACGCCGTCACCCGACAGGTCGATCAGGTGGCGTTTGCAATCCGTCACGCTGTCGAAATGCGCGATGGTCATCTCAAGCGCCTCCCCGATCGCCGTCGAGAAGTTGCGCCAGACGCGCGGATCGGCTGCGACCTGCTCGGCAAAGCTGTCGAGGGTTGCGAAACTGTCGATCCGGGTCCACGGAATGGTGACCCGCTGACGCGAGCTGCCGGTCCATTGCACCAGCAGCAACCGGGCCTGTCCGCGCACCAAAGCCTCGGACACGACAGGGTCCCGCAGACCGGCCGCAAGGCCGTCCATCTGTATGCGGTATTCTTCAGTATCGACCGACCCCGAAACATCCACCGCCAACGCCAGAGCCAGATCACAGGCATTAGCCTGAGAGGCCAGACACAGGCTGGCGGTGAGCGCACGCAACATCATCATGCGTCAAAGGTATCACGGATTTAACAGCCCGTGATCACTTCAATGTCAGCAGCCAGAAGGCAATGCCTACATGGGGATCAAGGCCCAGTAATCCAGATCCAGCAGGACGTTTGGCAGGTACTTGCCTTCCTCGTTGCGCAGGGCAAACGGCTCTCCGCCCTTGGTCGCAACCAGCCTCAGGCGCAGGGCGCCGACACCGGGCGTTGCGGTTTCGACCTTGTCCAGAACCTCGGACCACGCCTTGATCGTATCGCCCGCAAAGCACGGGTTGGCATGGGCGCCGCCGTTCAGTCCGACGATCATCTGCGCGTTTGCCAGACCATTGAAAGACAGGGCCCGCGCCATCGAAATCACGTGGCCGCCATAGATCAGGCGACCCTCGGGGCGGAAAGTCAGGTCGAAATGCACTTTGGCGGTGTTCTGCCACAGACGGGTGGCCAGCATATGCTCGGCCTCTTCTACGGTCACGCCATCGACATGATCTATCGTTTCTCCCGTGTTGTACGCATCCCAGCGGTGATTTTCGCCGGATTGTACAAAATCGTATTTCGAGAAATCGAGACCCTGCGGCATCACCAGATCACTGACGTCCAGCACCTTTTTCAGATCGGGCACAACCGTCTCGGGCGCGGGCGCGTGGAGGTTCGATTTGCGCACCATCACCCAGCGCACATATTCGATCACCGCCTCATCCCGCTGGTTCAACCCGCGCGTGCGCACCCAGACCACCCCGGTTTTGCCGTTCGAATTCTGCTTGAGGCCGATCACCTCGGATTCGGCGCGCAGCGTGTCGCCGGGATAGACCGGTTGCAGCCAGCGACCCTCAGCATAGCCCAGATTTGCCACCGCATTCAGCGAGATATCGGGGACCGTTTTTCCGAACACAACGTGGAAGGCGGCCAGGTCGTCGATGGGGCTTTGCGGCAGACCGCAATTCCGGGCGAACTCGTCCGAGGAATAAAGCGAATGGCGCGCCGGGTAGAGCGCGTGATAGAGCGCGCGTTCGCCATCAGTCACGGTGCGCGGCACAGCGTGGTGCAGCACCTGCCCGATCGTGTAATCCTCGAAAAAGTTACCCGGATTGGTTTTTGCCATTATTGCTGTCCCAGTTTCATGTCAGGGGAATAGTCGTCCGAAACCTCTTTGGTCACGGCCTGCGCACAGCGCATCACGTTGTTTTCCGCATCAAAGGCGTAAGCAGGATCACCATACAGATCCCACCCTTTCGCCAGCGCCTCTGACACCTTGTGGCAAAAGGCCGAGGTGTCTTCTTCCGTCAACAAACGATAAAGTTTCGCCATCTTATCAGCCCCTTAACCACCGAACGGGGACGGGCCAACCAGCCCGTGAATATAGCCCACGATGCCCAGCAGCACGATGGAGCCCACAAAGAACATCGCATCCTTGCCATAGGTGCCGGGTTCACCCGGTGTCCACTCGGGTTCGGATTTGTTGATCACGATCACCTCGACCACAGCCCAGGCCAACAAGCCGCCAAACAGCATGATCGAGGCCAGATCACCATTCACCAGCAGATGCGCAAAGGCCCAGAGCTTGAATCCTGCCAGCATCGGGTGACGCATCCCGTTCAACAGACGCCCTTTCTGGCCCGCCGGGCTCATCATATAAAACGCGATCAGGACCAGCAGGTTATTGACGTGGATCAGGAAGGTCGGCGACGTCCAGACATGGATGAAATCGGTCATGCGATACCCGAAGATCATCAACAAAACCGCCGCGACCAGCGCCAGCGCCACCGCGCCTTTGCCCGCATTCCCCATGGCGGCACGGCGTTCTGGCATCACGCGTTTGAACAGATGTGCGGCCCACCACAGCGCCACACCTAGAATCAGAAGAACAAAGCCCATTGCTGGCTTACCCCGTTTGCAAAGCTACTATCGCCTCTGCTTTTGCCAGAGTTTCGCGGGCAGTTACAACGTGCAGGTTCTCAACAATCTTGCCATCTACGACAGCTACCCCCTGCCCGTTTGCTTCGGTCTCTTCAAAGGCGGCGATCTGACGGCGGGCCAGATCAATTTCATCCTCTGACGGTGCAAAGGCGGTATTGGCAATCTCGACCTGCGCAGGATGAATCAATGTCTTGCCGTCAAAGCCCATATCGCGGCCTTGCGTACATTCGGCCCGCAGCCCGTCTTCGTCCTTGAACGCATTATAGACGCCATCGACGATGATCAGCCCTTCGGCCTTCGCGGCCAGCAGGCACAGACCCAGCGAGGTCATCATCGGCAGGCGGTCGGGGCGGAAACGGGTCTGCAGCTCTTTCGCCAGATCATTGGTGCCCATCACAAACCCTGCCATCAGCGGATGCGCCGCGATTTCTGCGGCGTTCAGCATCCCACGCGGCGTTTCCATCATCGCCCAGATCGGCAGGTCCCCGGTAATCGCGGCCAGTGCATCGACATCTGCGGCCGAGGATACCTTGGGCAACAGCACCGCATCTGCATCCATCTCGCGCACCGCCTCGGCATCGGCGCGGCCCCATTCCGTGTCCAGCCCGTTGATCCGCACGATCTTGACCCGCGCGCCGTACCCTCCGGCGGCCAGGGCCGCCTTGAGCGTCTGGCGGGCGTTTTCCTTTTCATCGGCCGCGACCGCATCTTCGAGGTCAAAGATGATCGCATCCACTGGCAGGCTGCGCGCCTTTTCCAGCGCGCGATCACGCGAGCCGGGGATGTAAAGTACCGAGCGATAGGGGCGTTGGCGCGTGTCCACGGGACTCTCCCTTTGTAATAATGTTGCGCGGAATGGGGCATTTTTTGACGGAAAGTTCAAGGACAAAATCGCCGCAGCGCAGCAATTCCAGTGCAGGGCGCAACGTGCGTTGCCTTAACGCGATCTCTTTCTGGCTGCAGCACGCTGTTTTCAGGAAGGAATCGAAAGGGGTGACCGATGAGGAAGATATTGCTGAAAATGACAATCGGGCTGGGCATCATGGTGCTGGCCGCGCAACAGGTCAGCGCACAGTACTGCGCACCGCGTGAGGATGTGATCAAGCGATTGGTCCAAACCCATGGCGAGACCCGCCGCGGCATCGGCATTGCGCGCCAGGGTGCGGTGATGGAGGTGTATGCCTCGGACCAGACCGGCAGCTGGACCATTATTGTGACCCTGCCCGAAGGTGTGACCTGCCTGATCGCCTCGGGCCAGTCATTTGAGGCGCTGGCCGAAGCCTTGCCGCCCAACGCTTAAGTCAGAGCATCCCAGATCAGCTTGGTTCCGGTTAGGGTCAACAGCACATAGGCGATGTTGAAGAACACGCGTTCGGACAGCATGAAATGCGCCCGAACGCCCAGCCACGCCCCGAGGATTGCGAACGGCGTCAACAACAGATCGGCCAATGCGGTGTGCCATGTGAAAAGACCCAGATACGCAAACGGGACGAATTTCACGGCGTTGATCACCCAGAAAACCAGAACGGTCGAGGCCTGAAACTCGGTCTTCGACAGGCGTTGGGACAGCAGATAGACGGCGGCAGGCGGGCCGCCTGCATGGCTGACAAAGCTGGTGAACCCGGCGACAAGCCCGGCAAACAGCCCGGCCGGGGGCGGCAGACGATTGGCAAAGCCGCGCACCCAGCCGCTGGTCTGGGCGATGTGCCAGATCACGAAACCGACCGAGATCCCTCCGATCAGCAGACGCAGCAAGTCGTCATCGGTGGCGCGATAGAGCCATGCGCCCAGCGCGATACCGGGCACAGCGCCGAGGATCAGAAGGCGGGAATCCGGCCAGCTCCACCGTTTCCAGTAGGGTTTCAGCGTGGCCAGATCGATCACCATCAGGATCGGCAGCATCAGCGCCAGCGCCTGCCCCGGCGTCAGGATCAGCGCCAGAATCGAAGACGATGCAAAGGCCACGCCCGAGCCGAAGCCGCCTTTCGAGATACCCGCAAAGATCACCGCAGGGATCGCCACGGCAAAAAACATCAGGTTCATTTCGAACATCGGGCATTCCGGATATAGGCATGACTCACAGGTGGTTTAGCGCAATCGGTGCGGGCGGCGCAAACGGTATGCGGTCGCATGCCGCGCCGCAGGAGGCTTGCGCGACGTCGTTTTTGCGACTAGCACATCCGCGATTTGAAAACCCATCGGAGATATTCCAAATGGCCAGACCCAAGATCGCGCTGATCGGCGCAGGTCAGATCGGCGGCACGCTCGCCCACCTCGCTGCAATGAAAGAACTTGGGGATGTCGTGCTGTTCGACATCGCCGAAGGCACCCCGGAAGGCAAGGCGCTGGACATCGCCGAATCCGGTCCCTCGGAAGGCTTCGACGCCAAGCTGAAAGGCACCCAGTCCTATGAAGACATCGCCGGTGCCGACGTCTGCATCGTCACCGCTGGTGTGCCGCGCAAACCGGGCATGAGCCGCGACGACCTGCTGGGCATCAACCTGAAGGTCATGAAATCGGTCGGTGAAGGCATCGCCGCAAACGCTCCGGATGCGTTCGTCATCTGCATCACCAACCCACTGGACGCGATGGTCTGGGCCCTGCGTGAATTCTCGGGCCTGCCGCACAACAAAGTCTGTGGCATGGCGGGCGTTCTGGACTCGGGCCGTTTCGCGCATTTCCTGTCGGAAGAGTTCAACGTCTCGATGCGTGACGTTACCGCCTTTGTTCTGGGCGGCCATGGCGACACGATGGTGCCCTCGGTTCGCTATTCGACCGTCGCCGGTATCCCGCTGCCCGATCTGGTCGAGATGGGCTGGACCACACAAGAGAAACTGGACGCCATCGTTCAGCGCACCCGCGACGGTGGTGCCGAAATCGTCGGCCTGCTGAAAACCGGTTCGGCCTTCTATGCGCCCGCCACCTCGGCGATCGAAATGGCCGAAGCCTATCTGAAAGACCAGAAACGCGTTCTGCCCTGTGCGGCCTATTGCAACGGCGAACTGGGCGTTGACGGCATGTATGTCGGTGTGCCCACCGTGATCGGCGCAGGCGGCATCGAGCGTGTCGTCGACATTAAACTGAACGAAGAAGAGCAGGCCGGTTTCGACAACTCGGTCAACGCCGTGAAAGGCCTGATCGAGGCCTGCAAAGGGATCGACAGTTCGCTGGCCTGATCGTCAGCATATGTGAATTTGAAACCGGCCCCTGAGCGGGCCGGTTTTCTTTTGGGTCCCGCGCGACGGGTGCGAGGATGTTGGCGCAAACGTCACAAATCTCACTTATGAATGTGATTTCCTTGTACGAACCCATACAATCGAATCAAACTTACGCTCGCCGTACGCTTTGTGATCACACCCCAAAAACCTGTGATCACAAATACTGAAAATCTTCGGCAATTTCCCGTGACAGGTCAAAAAACTCTTTAAACTTGACCCTTAGACACCCCTATAACGGGGTAATCGTAGTCAGACGGGACAGTTTCGATGAATATTCACGAATATCAGGCCAAAGCTCTTTTGCGCAGCTATGGCGCTCCGGTCTCCGACGGTCGCGCGGTTCTGCGCGCCGAGGAAGCCAAAACCGCAGCCGGTGAACTGGATGGGCCGCTTTGGGTCGTCAAGGCTCAGATCCACGCAGGTGGACGTGGCAAGGGCAGCTTCAAAGAGACCGACGCGGGCGAAAAAGGCGGTGTCCGTCTGACCAAATCGGTGGAAGAAGCCGCCGAGGAAGCCAAGAAGATGCTGGGCCGCACGCTGGTCACCCATCAGACCGGTCCGGCAGGCAAGCAGGTCAACCGCATCTATATCGAGGCCGGGTCCGGCATCGAGCGCGAACTGTACCTGGCCCTGCTGGTGGATCGCCAGACCAGCCGCATCTCGTTTGTCTGCTCGACCGAAGGCGGCATGGATATCGAGGAAGTGGCCGCCGCCACGCCCGAGAAAATCCTCTCATTCTCGGTTGACCCCGCGACCGGCTATCAGGCTTATCACGGTCGCCGCATCGCGTTTTCGCTGGGTCTGCAAGGCGCACAGGTCAAGCAATGCGTCAAACTGATGAACCAGCTCTATAATGCCTTCGTTGAGAAGGACATGGAGATGCTGGAAATCAACCCGCTGATCGTCTCGGACAGCGGCGACCTGAAAGTGCTGGACGCCAAGGTCGGCTTTGACGGCAACGCGGTCTACCGCCACCCTGACATCGCAGAACTGCGCGACACGACCGAGGAAGACCCCAAAGAACTGGAAGCGTCGAAATACGACCTGAACTATATCGCGCTGGATGGTGAGATCGGCTGCATGGTCAACGGCGCCGGTCTGGCAATGGCGACGATGGACATCATCAAGCTGTACGGGGCCGAGCCTGCCAACTTCCTCGACGTGGGTGGCGGTGCGACCAAAGAGAAAGTGACCGAAGCGTTCAAGATCATCACCTCGGACCCACAAGTCAAAGGCATTCTGGTCAACATTTTCGGCGGCATCATGCGCTGTGACGTGATTGCCGAGGGCGTCGTCGCCGCGGTGAAAGAGGTCGGCCTGCAGGTTCCGCTGGTCGTGCGTCTGGAAGGCACGAATGTCGAGAAAGGCAAAGAGATCATCAACACCTCTGGCCTGGACGTGATCGCGGCGGACAACCTGAAAGACGGTGCCGAGAAGATCGTGAAGGCCGTCAAAGGCTGAGTGTCATCCCGTAGGGTGGGCTTCAGCCCACCTTTCCCAAGATTTTGGCGGGCTGACGCCCGCCCTACAAAGGAGAACGCCAGATGGCAGTCCTCATCGACGAAAATACCAAAGTGATCTGTCAGGGCTTCACCGGCTCGCAGGGCACATTCCACAGCGAACAGGCCATTGCCTATGGCACTAAGATGGTCGGCGGCGTGACGCCCGGCAAAGGTGGGATGGAGCATCTGGGCTTGCCCGTGTTCAACTCGGTCCACGAGGCTAAGCATGTGACCGAAGCCAATGCCTCGGTGATTTATGTTCCGCCGCCCTTTGCGGCTGACTCGATCCTTGAGGCGATTGATGCCGAGATGGAAGTGATCGTCTGCATCACCGAAGGCATCCCGGTTCTGGACATGATGAAGGTGAAGCGCGCGCTGGAAGGCAGCAAATCACGCCTGATCGGCCCGAACTGCCCCGGTGTCATCACCCCCGACGCCTGCAAGATCGGCATCATGCCCGGCCACATCCACAAGCGCGGCTCAGTCGGTGTTGTGTCGCGTTCGGGCACGCTCACCTATGAGGCCGTCAAGCAGACCACCGATGTGGGTCTGGGACAGTCCACCTGCGTCGGCATCGGCGGCGACCCGATCAAAGGCACCGAGCATATCGACGTGCTGGAATGGTTCCTGGCCGATGACGAGACCGAGTCGATCATCATGATCGGTGAGATCGGTGGCTCGGCCGAGGAAGAAGCCGCGCAGTTCCTGGCGGATGAGGCCAAGAAGGGCCGCAAAAAGCCGACTGCCGGATTCATCGCAGGCCGCACGGCCCCTCCGGGCCGCCGCATGGGCCACGCGGGCGCGATTGTTGCCGGCGGCAAGGGCGGTGCCGAGGACAAAATCGAAGCCATGCGCTCCGCCGGTATCGTTGTGGCCGAAAGCCCGGCACAGCTGGGTGAGGCTGTGCTGGAAGCGATTGGATGATAGTTGACCGACCCTCCATAGGCGCTGAGGGCAGCGCCCGACCCTGGGTGGGTGCTGCAAGCGCCCTCCGGGGGGAGAGTCGGGCGCTGCCCGGCGTTGCCGCCGTGCGGGGCATCTGAGATGAGGTTTCTCAAGATCATAGGCTTTCTGTGCTGCCTTCTAGGCGGCTTTTTTGCCTTGTTGTTCTGGACCGCGTCGCTTCCAGAGCGCTTGGCTCAGGAAAACGCACCAGACGGGGTCAGAGTGGTCTTGGTCGATTTTCCAAGCGATCCGAACATCGTGTCCTATGATCCAAGTCTGATTTCTTCGGATGCATTGTTCACATTTGGCAGGCAGCTTTGCGGCGATACGCCGGTTGTTTCAGAGTTGGAGCCGACATTCCTTGACAGGTTGCGCGACAATCAGCGCGCGAGCATAGTTTGCGGGTTATGAAGATGACCTTCTCTGACGCCATCCGCACCTGTTTCTCCAAATTCTTCACCTTCTCGGGTCGTGCCTCGCGGCCTGAATACTGGTTCTTTTTCCTGTTCATCTTGATCTGGAGCATCATCGCCGGGGTCATTGACCTGCAGTTCTTCACTCAGGTCGCGGTAACCGAGACCGAGACGTCCAAATCCGTCGCGGCCACCTCAACGGGCCCGGTACAGAGTATCGTCAGCCTGATCGTGTTTTTCCCGCACCTCGCCGTCGCGTGGCGGCGGATGCATGACACCGGGCGCAGCGGACTTTACGCTCTGCTGCCGATCCTGCTGATCCTTGGTGCGCTCGCCGTTCTGATCTTTGGTATCGGCCTTGCCAGTCAGTTCCATGGTGGCACGCTCGACATCCTGTTCACCCGCGCCACACTTCTTATCGTCATTCCGACACTTATCGTTCTGTTTGTGTCGCCCCTCCTGGTTCTGTGGTGGCTCTCCCGCCCCAGCCAGCCAGGCACCAACCAATACGGTCCCAACCCATATGAGGTAGTCCCATGACCGAACACTCGCCCAACTCAGCCTTTCATGCCTCAAGCTTCATGCAGGGGCATAATGCCGAATATCTGGAGCAGCTTTATGCCCAGTACACCAAGAACCCCGGTGCGGTCGACGCAGCCTGGGTCGAGTTCTTCAAGGCCATGGGCGACGATGCGCCGGATGTGCAGCGCGAGGCCGAGGGGCCATCTTGGGCGCGGACCGACTGGCCTCCGATGCCAGCGGACGATCTGACAGGTGCGTTGACCGGTGAGTGGGCCGAGATCGATGCCAAGGCGGCTGGAAAGAAGATCAAGGAAAAGGCGGCAGACAAGGGCGTTGAGGTCAGCGACGACCAGATCAAGCGCGCGGTGCTGGACAGCCTTCGGGCGCTGATGCTGATCCGAGCCTATCGCATCCGGGGCCATCTGGCCGCTGATCTTGATCCGTTGGGAATGCGCGCAGCCAGTACGCATCCCGAGCTGGACCCCAAGACCTACGGCTTCATCGATGCCGACATGGATCGACCGATCTTTATCGACAACGTGCTGGGCCTGCAGATGGCCAGCATGCGGCAGATCGTCGAGATCGTGAAGCGGACCTATTGCGGCACGTTTGCGCTGCAATACATGCACATCTCGAACCCGGAAGAGGCCGCGTGGCTGAAGGAACGGATCGAGGGCTATGGCAAGGAAATCGCCTTTACCAAGGAAGGCCGCAAGGCGATCCTGAACAAGATGGTCGAGGCCGAGGGTTTCGAGAAGTTCCTGCATGTCAAATACATGGGCACCAAGCGGTTCGGTCTGGACGGTGGCGAGGCGCTGATCCCTGCGATGGAACAGATCATCAAGCGCGGCGGTGCGCTGGGCCTGAGCGATATCGTCATCGGGATGCCGCACCGGGGGCGTCTGAACATTCTGGCCAACGTGATGGGCAAGCCCTACCGCGCCATCTTCAACGAGTTTCAGGGCGGCAGCTTCAAGCCTGAGGACGTGGACGGTTCGGGTGATGTGAAATACCACCTCGGCGCCTCCAGCGACCGCGAGTTTGATGGCAACAGCGTGCACCTGTCGCTGACCGCCAACCCCAGCCACCTTGAGGCGGTGAACCCGGTGGTTCTGGGCAAGGTCCGCGCCAAGCAGGATCAGCTGAACGACGAAGACCGGACCAAGGTGATGGGCATCCTGCTGCACGGTGATGCGGCCTTTGCCGGTCAGGGTGTAGTGGCCGAGGGCTTTGGCCTTTCGGGTCTGAAGGGGCACAAGACCGGCGGCACCATGCATATCGTGGTGAACAACCAGATCGGCTTTACCACCGCGCCGCATTTCAGCCGCTCCAGCCCTTATCCCACGGATATCGCGCTGATGGTCGAAGCGCCGATTTTCCATGTGAACGGCGACGACCCCGAGGCGGTGGTGCACGCGGCGAAGGTGGCGACCGAGTTCCGCCAGAAGTTCCACAAGGACGTGGTCATCGACATCTTCTGCTATCGCCGGTTCGGTCATAACGAGGGTGATGAGCCCATGTTCACCAACCCGATCATGTACAAGAAGATCAAGACCCACAAGACAACGCTATCGCTGTACACCGAGCGTCTGGTCAAAGACGGCCTGATCCCCGAGGGCGAGATCGAGGATATGAAGGCGGCCTTCCAGGCCCATCTGAACGAAGAGTTCGATGCCGGGAAGGATTACAAGCCCAACAAGGCGGACTGGCTGGATGGGCGCTGGTCCCATCTGGACAAGAACAAAGAAGAATACATGCGCGGCGAAACCGCGATTACACCCGAAACACTGTCCGAGATCGGAACGGCCCTGACCAAAGCACCTGACGGTTTCGCGCTGCACAAAACCGTGGGTCGCCTGCTGGACGCCAAGAAACAGATGTTCGAATCCGGCACCGGCTTTGACTGGGCCACGGGCGAGGCGCTGGCCTTCGGGTCATTGCTGACCGAAGGCTACCCTGTGCGTCTGGCCGGACAGGACGCCACACGCGGGACGTTCAGCCAACGCCATTCCGGCTTTGTCAACCAAGAGACCGAAGAACGGTATTATCCGCTGAACAATATCCGCGCCGGGCAGTCACATTACGACGTGATCGACTCGATGCTGTCGGAATACGCGGTCTTGGGTTTCGAATACGGATACTCTCTGGCCGAGCCTAATGCGCTGGTGCTGTGGGAGGCGCAGTTTGGCGATTTCGCCAATGGTGCGCAGATCATGTTCGACCAGTTCATCAGCTCGGGCGAAAGCAAATGGTTGCGCATGTCCGGTCTGGTGACGCTGCTGCCGCACGGGTTCGAGGGGCAAGGCCCGGAACACTCGTCCGCGCGGCTTGAGCGGTTCCTGCAGATGTGCGGTCAGGACAACTGGATCGTGGCGAACTGTACTACGCCTGCGAACTATTTCCACATCCTGCGCCGCCAGCTGCACCGCACCTTCCGCAAGCCGCTGATTCTGGTGACGCCGAAATCGTTGCTGCGCCACAAGCTGGCCGTCAGCACGGCCGAGGATTTCACCACTGGCTCCAGCTTCCACCGGGTGCTGTGGGATGACGCGCAAAAGGGCAACTCGGACACCAAGCTGGTGGCGGATGACAAGATCAAACGGGTCGTCATGTGTTCCGGCAAGGTCTATTTCGACCTGCTGGAGGAACGCGACGCGCGCGGTATCGACGACATCTATCTGATGCGGATCGAGCAATATTACCCGTTCCCGGCGCATTCGCTGATCAATGAGCTTGAGCGCTTCAAAGGGGCCGAGATGGTCTGGTGCCAGGAAGAGCCCAAGAACCAGGGTGCCTGGTCCTTTATCGAACCGAATATCGAATGGGTTCTGACCCGCATCGGCGCAAAACACACTCGCCCGGTATATGCCGGTCGCGCAACTTCGGCCTCGCCCGCGACGGGTCTGGCCAGCCAACACAAAGCCCAACAAGAAGCGCTGGTGAACGAAGCGCTGAGCATTGAAGGAAAGTAAACGATGACGATTGAAGTTCGTGTTCCCACGCTTGGCGAGTCGGTCACCGAAGCCACGGTTGCAACATGGTTCAAAAAGCCCGGCGATGCCGTGGCCGTGGATGAAATGCTGTGTGAACTGGAAACCGACAAGGTGACGGTCGAAGTGCCCTCGCCCGCAGCTGGCGTTATGGGCGAGATTGTCGCCGCCGAAGGCGAGACAGTAGGTGTCGATGCCCTGCTGGCCACAATTGCGGCTGGCGAAGGCGCTGCACCCGCTCCGGCGGCAGCGCCTGCCGCTGCGGCAGCCCCGGCAGCTTCGGGTGGCAGCGTCGATGTGATGGTGCCCACGTTGGGCGAATCCGTCACCGAAGCGACCGTTTCGACATGGTTCAAACAGGTGGGCGACAGCGTCGCGCAGGACGAGATGCTGTGCGAGTTGGAAACCGACAAGGTCTCGGTCGAGGTTCCGGCCCCGGCAGCGGGCGTTCTGGCTGAAATCGTAGCTCCGGAAGGGGCTACCGTGGATGCAACGGCGAAACTGGCTGTTATTTCGGGCGCTGCGGCAGGTGCTGCACCCGCTCCGGCAGCCGCCGCTGCTGCTCCTGCAGCAGCCAGCACCGGCAAGGATGTAGCGAACGCGCCATCAGCCGAAAAGGCCATGGCCGAGGCCGGGTTGTCCGCTGATCAAGTCACAGGTACCGGCCGCGACGGACGCATTATGAAGGAAGATGTGGCAAAAGCGATTGCAACGGCTTCGGCCCCAGCGCCTGCGGCAGCTGTGCCGGCCCCCGCTGCCCAGACCCCGCGCGCGCCGGTCGCCGCTGAGGATGCCGGGCGCGAGGAGCGCGTGCGCATGACCCGTCTGCGCCAGACCATCGCTAAACGCCTGAAGGATGCGCAGAACACCGCTGCAATCCTGACCACCTACAACGAGGTGGACATGACCGAGGTGATGGCCCTGCGCAACCAGTACAAGGACCAGTTCGAGAAGAAGCATGGCGTGCGTCTGGGTTTCATGTCCTTCTTTACCAAAGCCTGCTGTCACGCGCTGAAAGAAGTGCCCGAGGTAAATGCCGAGATCGACGGCAATGACATCGTCTACAAGAACTTCGTGCATATGGGCGTCGCTGCCGGTACACCTCAGGGTCTGGTGGTTCCGGTGATCCGGGACGCGGATTCAATGTCCTTCGCAGCGATCGAAAAAGCCATTGCCGAGAAGGGCAAGCGCGCCCGTGATGGCAAGCTTTCGATGGCTGAAATGCAGGGTGGCACTTTCACCATCTCGAACGGCGGGGTCTACGGCTCGCTGATGTCTTCGCCGATCCTGAACCCGCCGCAATCGGGCATTCTGGGGATGCACAAGATTCAGGACCGCCCGATGGTCATCAATGGTGAGATCAAGATTCGCCCGATGATGTATCTGGCCCTGTCCTATGACCACCGGATCGTGGACGGCAAAGGTGCCGTGACGTTCCTGGTACGCGTGAAAGAGGCGCTGGAAGATCCGCGCCGCCTGTTGATGGATCTGTAATCATGGCAACACATGTACTCTGGCAGGCCGATGTGGCCGATTTCGACGCCTGGCTGAAGGTGTTCCGCGAGGACAAGCCGATGCGCAAGGCCGCAGGTATCCGCGACCTGCATGTCTGGCGTGATCCCGATCAGAAGGACCATGCGATTGCGATGTTCGAGGTTGTAAATCTGGACAAGGCCAAAGCCTTTTTCGGGTCCGAAGAACTGGCGATGCATCACGAGCGGGGCGGGATCGCCCATATCTCGATCAAGCTGCTGGAGCCCGTTTGACAAAACACATTCCTGACCCGCCAAATCGGGTCGGGGACCTGCCGGATCATCCGGTCGATTTAGGAGAATATAATGGCAAATTATGACGTCATCGTAATCGGCGCCGGACCCGGCGGCTATGTCTGCGCGATCCGTTGCGCCCAACTGGGTCTGAAGACCGCCGTGGTCGAAGGGCGCGAGACGCTGGGCGGCACCTGCCTGAACGTGGGTTGCATACCGTCAAAGGCGCTGCTGCATGCCAGTCACCAGTTGCACGAGGCCGAGCATAACTTTGCCAAGATGGGCCTGAAGGGCAAATCTCCGTCGGTCGATTGGAAACAGATGCAGGCCTACAAGGACGAGGTGATCGACGGCAACACCAAGGGCATCGAGTTCCTGTTCAAGAAGAACAAGATCGACTGGCTGAAAGGTTGGGGGTCGATCCCTGCCGCCGGTCAGGTCAAGGTGGGTGACGAGGTGCACGAGGCCAAGAACATCATCATCGCCTCTGGCTCCGAGCCCTCGGCGCTGCCCGGTGTCGAGGTGGATGAGAAGGTCGTCGTGACCTCGACCGGGGCGCTGTCGCTGGGCAAAATCCCCAAGAAGATGGTGGTGATCGGTGCCGGCGTGATCGGGCTGGAACTGGGCTCGGTCTATAGCCGCCTGGGGGCCGAGGTGACGGTGATCGAATTCCTCAAGGAAATCACGCCGGGCATGGACCCCGAGGTGCAGAAAACCTTCCAGCGTATTCTGAAAAAGCAGGGCCTGAACTTTGTCATGGGCGCCGCGGTGCAAAAGACCGAGGCCACCAAGACCAAGGCCAAGGTGACCTACAAACTGCTGAAAGATGACAGCGAGCATGTGATCGACGCCGACACAGTGCTGGTCGCCACCGGCCGCAAACCGTACTCGGATGGTCTGGGGCTGGACGCGCTTGGTGTCGAAATGACACCGCGGGGCCAGATCAAGGTCGGCAGCGACTGGCAGACCAACGTGCCGGGCATCTATGCCATCGGCGACGTCACCGAAGGGCCGATGCTGGCCCACAAGGCCGAAGACGAGGGTATGGCCGCCGCCGAGCAGGTTGCCGGCAAGCATGGCCATGTGAACTATGGCGTCATCCCGGGTGTGATCTACACCTGGCCCGAGGTCGCCAACGTGGGCGAAACCGAGGCGACGCTGAAAGAACAGGGCCGCGCCTACAAGGTCGGCAAGTTCATGTTCATGGGCAACGGTCGCGCCAAGGCGAATTTTGCCGCCGACGGGTTTGTTAAAATTCTGGCGGACAAGGAATCTGACCGCATTCTGGGCGCACATATCATCGGCCCGGCTGCGGGGGATCTGATCCACGAGGTTTGTGTCGCGATGGAATTCGGCGCCTCTGCCGAAGATCTGGCCCTGACCTGCCACGCGCACCCAACCTATTCCGAAGCGGTACGCGAGGCGGCGCTGGCCTGTGGCGATGGGCCGATTCACAGCTGACGCTTTGCCATCTCTGAACAAATAGAAGGCGACCAAATGGTCGCCTTTCGCTATGATGAGCAGCAGTTTTTATCCAAAACAATTTCAGATGTTGCAAAAAGAGGAAGTGAGAAGATGCCCGTTACCCTTCAGGTCATGTACCCGATCTCGGATGATACCCAGTTTGACTATGACTATTATACCGATACGCATCTGAAGATTGTCGGGGAACATCTCGGAACGTTTATCGACAGGACGCTGGTAACAAAAGGAGTTGCAGGCGGGCCAGACACACCACCGGGTTTCTATGCCATCGCCAGCATTGTCTTTCCAAATCAGGATGCGATGGATGCCGCAATGGCGGCGAGTGGCCCGGTGATGGGAGATTTGCCCAACTTTACCAATGTGCAGCCCACGCTTCTTATCGGCGATGTGATCGGCTGATTAAGAACTCCGCGCGGCTACCACATTGTGCGGGCGGCGCGGGCGCCCCATTCCTGATCATAGCGCGTGCCACCCTCTTCGCCCTGGGTCATCTCGGCCAGAATCTCTCCGACGCTTGGCAGGTCGGCGCTTTCGTCACCAGAGGTCCAGGCTCTGGCCCGCATCAGGGCGCGGGCGCATTGGGTGTAGATTTCGGCGATCTCGATCACAATCACCGTCGCGGGGCGTTTTCCGTTTTTCTCAAACCGGGTGCGCAGGGTGTCATCCGCCGTCAGCCGCGCGGTGCCATTCACGCGTACCACGTTGTTTGATCCGGGAACCATGAACATCAGCGCAACGCGGGGATCACGGACGATATTGCGCAGGCTGTCCAGCCGGTTGTTGCCCCGCCAATCCGGCATGGCCAGGGTTCCGGGGTCAAGCTCAAGCACCACAGGGCCGTCATCGCCACGCGGGCTGCCGTCTACGCCTTCGGGCCCAACCGTGCTGAGCACGCAAATCCGCGAGGCCATGATCCACTTGCGATAAAGCGGTGTCAGTTGCCGCGCTACCTTTCGCATGGCAGGCGCCCCCGGCGTGCCGTAGAGCCCTTCCAGCGTGGAGATATCGTCAATGTACTCCATCAGGATCAAACCCCACTTCCCGCATCAATGCGTTTGAACGTGTCTCGATGACGTCTTCCAGCCGCTCCAAAAAAATCTCCCGGGCGACGCCGGGTTCGATCGGGTCGAGGAAATCGACGATCGCGGTGCCGGGTTTACGAAGAACACCGGTGCGCGGCCATAATACTCCGGCATTGGTGGCAACCGGGACGCAGGGAAAACCTAGCCCTTCGTACAGAACTGCGGTGCCCACTTTATAAGGTTTATGCGCCCCCGGGGCGACCCGGGTTCCCTGCGGATAGATCACCAGCTGGCCGGGTTCGCTGAATTCCTTGGCGACATCTTTCACCATTTTGGCCACCGCAGCCCCACGCTTGCCGCGATTGACCGGGATACAGCCCAGACGGCGCGCATACATGCCGATCACCGGGGTAAACAGCAATTCGCGTTTCATGATGAATTTGCCATGGGGAACAGCCGCAAAAATGATGATGATATCCAGAAAGGACTGGTGTTTGGCGCCTACGACCACCTCAGTCTCAGGAACAGTCCCGCGCACTTCGCAGCGGATGCCCACCATCCAGCGCGCCAGCCACATGGTGCTGCGGGCATAGGTTTTACATGCCTGCAACGCGCCGCGTTTGGTGAACAGGGCATAAGGTGCAAAGACAATCCCGAGGATCAGCATCCAGGCGTAGATCGTAATCATGAAGATCAGCGAGCGGACCCATTGGAAGGCCATGAACATTACGAAAGCTCCTTCAACTTGCGCCGTGCTGCAGACCAAGTGGCCAGAAAGGCAACCGCTGCGCCCAGAACGGGGATCAGGGCGGGCAGCAGCCAGCCGATGCCCTGAAATCCAAGACCGGTCAGAAACCCACCTGTATCCGAGGCTTCGGGCAGCAGCAGCACACCCGTCATGCCCAGCAAGGTACCGACCACAGCTCCGAATAGTGCACGGAAGGTAAACCGTCGCACAAAGGCCCCGGCAATGAAACGGTCACGTGCGCCGACCAGACGAAGAACCTCGATAATCTGGGCGTTGGCGGCCAGCGAGGCGTTGGCGGCCAAGGTGATCATGGCGGCGGTCGCGCCGCCGATCAGCAGGATCGAGATCCAACCCAGACGCCGCAGCGACATCGCCGCATCCACCAGCGGCTCGCGCCAGCGGGTGTGGTCATCCAGCACCGCGCCCGGCACTTCGGCCCCAAGCCGAAGGCGCAGCCCGGCGGCATCCAGACCCGGCGGGCCTTCGATGATCTCGATCAGTTGCGGTACGGGCAGCGTATCCAGCGGCAGATCGGGGCCGAACCAGGGCGACAGCAGCGCGGCTTGTTCCTCACTGGTCAATGCCCGCGCCGAAGCGACGCCCGGAGTTTGCTGCAACACGGTCAGCGCGGCCTCGGTCTGTGCTGCGCGTTGATCGGCGGGCGCGTTGATCCGCAGCGTCGCCGCGCCTGCCAGTTCCGAGGCCCAGCGATCCGCCAATCGGCCCGAGGCCAGCGACAAGGCCAGCGCGAACACCGCCAGAAATGCCATCGCGCCCGCGACAAACAGCGTCAGTTGCGCCGTGAACCCGGTGGGCGGCACCACCCGGTCGGCGCGCGCATCGCGGCGCAGAAGGTTGCGGATATTCCCCTGGCTCATAGATCCGCTCCCGCAAGCTGCAACCGACGTTGCGAGATCCGCAGGACCCGCGCCTGAACCTGACTTTTGGCGGCGCGGATCAGGCTGAGGTCATGGGTTGCGATCAGTACGGTCTTGCCCATCCGGTTCAGCTCGACCAGCAGGCGCAGCAGGCGTTGCGACATCTCCCAGTCGACATTGCCGGTAGGTTCGTCCGCCAGCACCACATCGGGCGACAGGATCACGGCGCGGGCCAGTGCGGCGCGCTGACGCTCACCCCCCGAAAGCTCGGGCGGCAGCCCCTCAAGCCGCGAACCCAGACCAACCCAGCCCAGAAGCTCGGTCAGATCGTCCTGCTCACCGGCTTCGGCACGGCCCGACACCATCAAAGGCAGGGCGACGTTTTCGGCCACGGTCATATGATCCAGAAAGTTGCAATCCTGATGCACCACGCCAATCCGTCGCCGCAGCAATGCCATCTGATCGCGGTCCAGCCGCGCGATGTCCTGACCAAAGGCGCTGAGCCGCCCGGACGTCGGCAACAATGCGCCGTAGCAGAGTTTGAGCAATGTGGTCTTGCCCGCCCCGGACGGACCGGTCAGGAAATGGAACGACCCCGGCTGCAATTGCAGCGACACATCGCTGAGCAATTCACCGCCGCCATAGCTGTAGCTGATGTTTTCCAGCTCGATCACGCCTGCCCCCATTGTTCTGCTCACCTCTTGCCCGAGCACAGCGGCGGTTTCAATGCCTCGGCGGGGCCAATTGGCGACACTTGGCCCGTGATGACGAAAACGCGCTTTGCTGTTGGGTCTTAACGGAATATCATCCCTGAAAAAACTATTAACAGGCCCACTTGGCAGGTCAGGAGTCAGAATGCGTTTAACGTGTCCGAATTGCAGTGCCCAGTATGAGGTTCCGGATGATGTGATCCCGGACGGTGGACGCGACGTTCAATGTTCAAACTGCGAACAGACCTGGTTCCAGCCCAAAAAACCGGCAGCTGCTGCCCCGCAGCCAGCGCCTGAACCATCGGTCGAGGATACCGCTGATGAGGCGGAAGAAGCGGTCACATCTGAGACTGCCGAGACAACGCCCGAGGCCGCACCGGACGAAGCCGCGACAGGCAATGTCGATCCGGCTGTTGCAAATATCCTCAAGGAGGAAGCCGCACGCGAGGCGGGGCTGCGCGAACGTGAAGGGACCAATCTGGAAAGCCAGCCCGATCTGGCATTGGATCAGCCGGAAGAGAGCAAAGTTAAACCCAAACGCCCCACAGCGACCGAGACCGCCTCGGATGCTGGTCAGAAAGACGCGTTGCCGGATGTC
Organism: Ruegeria sp. L12; assembly: GCF_056531745.1. Lineage (NCBI taxonomy): Bacteria > Pseudomonadati > Pseudomonadota > Alphaproteobacteria > Rhodobacterales > Roseobacteraceae > Ruegeria > Ruegeria sp. L12. The sequence continues at coordinate 64,313 of NZ_JBQFMH010000009.1, read as the reverse complement.
GAAGCGATCAATTCGGGCCTGCGCAGTGATCTGACATCGGGCGACACCGAGGCCGTTGTGCCCGCCCGCAAATCCGGTGGGTTTCTGCGCGGTTTTACCCTGATCGTCGTTATCGGGGTCATTCTGCTGTTGATCTATGGCAATGCCAGTCTGATCAGCGAAACGGTTCCGCAGGCCGATCCGGTCCTGAAATCCTATGTCTCATTGATTGATCAGGCCCGTGTTTGGCTGGAAGCCCAGACCGGCGGCGCGCAGAACTAGGGCACTCAGAATCGCTCGAGCAAACGTTTGAGGTATTCCAGTTCGATCTGGGGCCGGTCCTGCTCGCCGGTACGGCGGCGGATTTCGTCCAGCAATTCGCGCGCGCGGCGATAGACGTCTTCGCCTTGCAACAGGTTGTCATCGGTGGCTATTGACCCGGCTGCGCCCGGAGTCCGCCCCAGCGGGTCGCGGTTGTTGGCTTCCATATCACCGGCCTCGGTGCCCTGACCCGGTTGGTTCTGCTGGTTCTGTGCCATCGCCTCGCCCAACGAGCGCATACCTTCGCGCAGCGCTTCCATCGCCTCGGACTGGCGGTCGATGGCCTCGGCCAGATCATTGCCGCGCAGGGCATCCTCAGCCTCATCCATGGCGCGGCCAGCACGGCCCAGCGCCTCGCGCGCGGCTTCACCTTCGGGCGTGCCACCGCCGGGCAGGTTCTGTTCCTGCCGACCCAGTTCATCGCGCAGCGCTTGCTGCCGGTCAGCAAGCGACCCCTGCCCCTGCTGGCCGTCGCCCTGCTGATCCTGACCCTGGCCACGTCCGCCCTGACCTTCATGGCTCTGACCACGGCCCAGGCCACCATTGCGCCCCTCGTTGCCCTGACTTTCACCAGCCTGTGCGCCGGGGTTGAATTGCTCCTGCAGGTCGCGGAAGGCCTGATCGCTGAGGCCCTGCTGTTCGCGCAGAGTTTCCGCCAACCCTTCCATGGCCTGCTCGCCCTCGGACTGGCCGCCCTGACCCTGCCCTTGGGTAACGCGCATGTTCTCCATCATCTGCTGGAACTCTTCCAGCGCCTGCTGCGCCTCGGCCATGCGGCCCTGTTCCATCAGTTCCTGAATACGGTCCATCATCCGCTGCAGGTCATCCTGCGTCATCTGCAGGGTTTCGCCGTTGGGACTCTGCTGGCCCTGCTGGGTCTCACCGTTTTCTTGCGCCAGCCGCTGCAACTGCCGCATGTAATCCTGCGTCGCCTCGCGCAGTTCCTGCATCAGCTCGGCGATTTCCTCATCGCTGGCACCGTTCTGCATCGCCTCGGTCAGACGTTCCTGCGCGCGGCGCATCCGTTCCAGCGCATCGGCCAGCGTGCCGTCCTCGATCAGAACCGCCAGATCCCACAGGGCCTGAGCGATCTCTTCCTGCTGTTTGGTATTCAGCGCGCCGTGGCGGTCGAAGGTCTCCAACCGACGCAGGATGACCCGCAAGCGCAGATAGGCCGTGTCTGAACGGAACAGGTCCTCGGGCAGATGCGAAACCGCGCGCAGCAACTGCGAGACGCGCAGCGCATTTTCGCGTGACCAGAGCAGATCACGCCGCTGTTCGATCACGGCCGCAGCCAGCGGGTCAAAGAACCGCCGCGCGGGCAGGTCTGTCAGATAGGGCTCTGCCACCGTTTCCTGATCCGCCGCGTCGACAGCCATGAGGGTGATTTTCACCGGCAGATGCGCCCAGGGGTGCTGCGAGAAATCCTCGATCAGGTCTTCAGTGAAATCGGTCCGGTCGCCGGTGATCGGCATCGGCAGTTCCACCGTGATCGTCCCGCGCGGTTCCGGCGCTGTCGCCAGACCGTATTGACGATCGACCGCAGGCAGATTCAGTTCGATCCGGGCGGTGCCGGACACAATGCCGTAATCGTCCGCCGCCGCGAAGGGCAGCTTCATCTGACCACCGGCCTCGGACTCTGCCGCGCCCATGGTCGCGATTTGTGGCGCGGTATCGGCAAGGATATCCAAGCGCCAGTCACGCCCGGACGGGCCGTCGATCCGTAGCTGGCCCGAGCGTTCGGCGACAAATTCCTGTTCCGGCTCGGTCGCGGCCTCGGTGCCCAGAGGGGTCGAGGTTTCCGTCAGACTGTGCGCGCCAACCTCTCCGTAGAACCGCAGCGTGATGCGGCTGCCTTTGGGCACCGTCAGCGTGGGATCGGTCTGATCCGCCAGATAGAGGGTCGGCAACCCGGTATACCGCGGTGGTTCAACCCAGCCTTCCCAGCTGGGCCCTTGCCCGGCCTGCGCCGTGCCCGGTGTCATGTCCGCCACTGATCCGATCCGCCAGAACGAGCCGAACAGCGCGGCCACCACCAGCGCCAGCAAAGCGGCATAGCGCAAGGCATAGGGATCGCGCGAGGCCAGCCGCAGATCTGGTTTCACCGGCCCGGCCTGTGCAGCGCGCGCCGCCATCCGCGCCTGATGCGCCCGCCACAAGGCCACTGACTCCGCATCCATCGCACCAATGGCCTGATTATCCATCAGCGCCTGAATCGGGCGTCCCGGCAGGGTTTCATCCAACCGGACCAGCGCCTCGGCGCGGGATGGCAGGTGGAAACGCCTGACCCCGAGAATCGCGGTCGCGATCAGCCCCAGCATGCCGACACCGGCAAAAACCCAGGCGGTTTCGACGCGCACAAAGTCCTGCAGGCCCAGCATCAGCGCCGCCAGCAAAGCCATCAGGATCGAGAAAAACGGCCAGAAGGCACGCAGCACCTGCTCAGCCAGCATACCCCCGTGGGTCAGCCACAGGGACAGTCTTGGGATCGGCAGGGTCTGGTTGTCGCGCAAGGCGGGCCTCCTGATCAGGCCCCGCGCGCCTATCGCGTCAGAGCCACCCCGGTATGGTATCGCGGTTTATGATTTCGTCAAAGCTCGGGCGTTCACGAATTACGGCGAATTGATCGCCATTCACCAGAACCTCGGGGATCAGGGGGCGGGTGTTGTATTCGCTGGACATCACCGCGCCATAGGCCCCGGCGCTGCGGAAGGCAATCAGATCGCCCGATTGCAGCGGCGGCATGTTGCGCTGTTTGGCAAATGTATCACCGGATTCGCAGACCGGACCGACGATATCATAGGGTTGCTGTTCGACCCCCGGCGCGGGTTCGTTTACCGCGACGATATCGTGATGCGCCTCATACATCGCAGGACGGATCAGGTCGTTCATCGCGCCGTCGACAATCAGGAAATCGCGGTCTTCGCCGGATTTGACATAGATGACCCGGGACACCATCAGACCCGCATTGCCAGCGATAAGGCGACCGGGCTCAATCTCGATCTCACAGCCCAGATGACCCAGTGTTTTCTTGATCATCGCGCCATATTCGACCGGCAGGGGCGGCGCATCGTTGGAGCGGGTGTAAGGAATGCCCAAACCACCACCCAGATCGAGGCGGCGGATGTTATGACCCTCGGCGCGCAGCCGCTCGGTCAATTCCGCGACCTTGGTATAGGCCAGCTCAAACGGTTCCAGCTCGGTCAACTGCGAGCCGATATGGACGTCGATCCCGATCACCTCCAGCCCCGGCAGGCTGGCGGCCAGCGCATAGACCTCAGACGCGCGCGAGATCGGGATGCCGAACTTGTTCTCGGACTTGCCGGTGGCGATCTTGGCGTGGGTTTTGGCGTCGACGTCCGGGTTCACTCGAACGGTGATCGGCGCAACCTCGCCCAGTTCCAGCGCAACCGCGTTTATCACCTGCATTTCCGGCTCGGATTCGACGTTGAACTGACGAATACCCCCCGTCAGGGCGGTGCGAATCTCATCCGCCGTTTTGCCAACGCCCGAAAACACGATCTTGTCGCCGGGAACGCCTGCAGCCCTGGCACGCAGATATTCCCCGCCCGAGACCACATCCATCCCCGCACCCGCCTGCGCCAGCGTCTTCAGGATCGCCTGATTGCTGGCCGCTTTCATCGCGTAACAGACCAGATGATCCGTGCCCTCAAGCGCATCATCAAACAGCTTGAAATGCCGCAGCAAGGTCGCCGTCGAATAGACATAGAACGGGGTTCCGACCGCGGCTGCGATCTCGGAAATCGGGACATCCTCGGCGAAAAGCGCGCCGTCGCGGTAGAGAAAGTGATCCATGGATCATCGACTAGATGCAACACCCAGAGGAACGCAAGCTCAAACGCGACCGATTTGGATCACCTATGCAGTTTTGCCTCTTCCTTATAGGTTTCCCAGAATTTCGAAATATGCTCTTCGGCGGCATCAAGCTTGCCTGTGTGTGCATCGGACATGAAAGGCTTACCCGTCGCATTCTGATACAGGGTGTGGCCGGGGTTCAGGTTAGCTTCGATTATTACTGGTCCGTTTTCTGAGATTGCCATGTCGTATCCCACCAGCCCAATCCCGGGGAAAATCGAGTGGACCTTGCAGGCCAATTCGATCGCCTCCTGCCAATATGGCAGCTGAAATCCGATCAAAGGATTGCCCGTAGTCAGGTGCTCGGTCACGAACTCGCTGCCGAGACCGCGCCCTTTCCGGCACACTTCGACTTGACCATTTGAATTCAACAGCGCAGCAACGCTGCCGGGCTGCCAAAAACTGTCGGCCATCGCTCCCTGAGCGGGAATTTTCCAGACAGCGTAGAAAAGCTGTGGACCGTCACCGGTGTCGAGCGTGACCAAGCGAATTGTCCCGACTGCCGATCCGCCGGTGAGCGTGTTGATGCTGTTGTGTTGAGGTATCACTTCCTGAAGCAGGTACCCAAGTGGATAGCGATTTTGGATTTCAGAAACCAGATCTTCCGCTTTCACAACTCTTCCGTTGCCCAGGTGCAGATCGCCACCTGAGGCACTATCGATCTGGACAGTACCATCTGACCAGCTGCTTTGAAGTGGTTTCCCGAACAGAGGAAAGTTCTTGTCGTTACTAAGGAAATCCAGAATCTCCTGACGGGTGGACAGGCTAGGAATCACTCCTGCCTTCCGAGTTGGATGCACAAAGGCTCGTGTTTTGGAAATTGCATGGCCGGTTCCACGCAGGACCATTTCCATCAGCATTTTGTCGCGAAAAATCGGCCGTATGCTGGCGACGCCGAAACGGTTTATTTTAACGTTGATCTTACTGCACCGTGCTTCGCCAACGAACCGCAGTTTGTCGTCATGCGTGAGATTTTTGTCGAATAATCCGAGCTGATAATATTCGGTCAAACTCGCCCGCGTTGCTGCCCAATTATATCGCACCATCTGCCCGAACTGACGGAAAGGAGAAACAGAATGCTCTCTTGCAACCTGGATAATTTTCTCCATCGGAGCATTGGTTTTTAGCTCTGGTGCATGAAGGAGAATTCCATGATCTTGTACGCTCGCGTCGGTCACACCGGGCCTCCATTGTTTCCTATTTGCGAACACTCTTAAGTAGAGAATCGGTCATTTTTACGGCACAGCGTCAGTATCAGGCCGAAATCCTTATAGAAAACTTCTGTTTGAAATGCGGCCGATGGAGATGCTGCGGAACAGGGCTATGAGGTATTTGTTAAGCTCAGGGTTTCGGAGATTCACGATTCCGCCTCGAAAATCATCCTCTTGGGATCGCATGAATTTACATACCAAGGACAGTTGGCTTCAGTTCGATGTCGACACACCCACCCGACCATAACCTGAAATCGAGATCCCCGAGCCACCGCTTGAGGCCGCTGGTTCCGGTCGCGGAGAGTGGGTCGGCTCGCACGCAGCAAGCACGGCAAGGCAGAGGACTAGGCAGAAACTTTTCATGAATATTCTCTGATAGCTAACATGATGCAGATCACAATTTAGGTGCGTTCGCGCATTGCAGTCTCGGGGCGTCAGAGCCCCAGATAAACACCCAGCCCGCCGCGTCTGAGGCCAACGCCTACGCCCCCATAGGTGCCGCTGCTGCCGACGCCGACACTGGCGCTCATGGTGGGTTGGATCGGTTCGCCATCGGCGCCGCACCCGGCCAAGGCCGCTGCCGTCGCAATCAACAGCACCACGCTTCGTATCCGCATCATACCAGCGCCTTCCATCGCTCAACCTGGGCCCGCACCTGATCGGGTGCGGTGCCGCCATAAGACTGGCGCGAGTCTACCGAATTTTCGACGGTAAGAACAGAATAGACGTCATTGGTGATGTCCGTGTGGACCGATTGCATATCCTCAAGGGTCAGATCGGGCAGATCGCAGCACTTGGCCTCGGCCATCGCCACCAGCGAACCTGTTACATGGTGCGCATCGCGGAACGGAAGGCCCGGCACCCGCACCAGCCAGTCGGCCAGATCGGTTGCGGTCGAGTAACCTGAACCCGCCGCCGCAGCAAGACTGTCGCGGTTGGCGGTCATGTCCTTGACCATGCCCTCCATCGCCGCCAGTGCCAGCATCCAGTTGTCAGCAGCATCAAAGACCTGTTCCTTGTCTTCCTGCATATCCTTGGAATAGGCCAGCGGCAGCCCCTTCATCACCATCATCAGCGCGGTGTTGGCCCCGAAGATACGCCCCACCTTGGCGCGGATCAGCTCCGCCGCATCGGGGTTCTTCTTCTGCGGCATGATCGACGAGCCGGTCGAGAACCGATCGGACAGCGTGACAAAGCGGAACTGGGCCGAGGACCAGATCACCAGCTCTTCGGCGAAGCGCGACAGGTGCACGGCGCAGATCGAGGCAGTCGACAGGAATTCCAGCGCGAAATCGCGGTCGCTTACGGCGTCCAGCGAGTTGGCGGCGGGGCGGTCAAAGCCCAGGGCTTCCGCCGTCATGTGGCGGTCGATGGGGAACGAAGTCCCCGCCAGCGCGGCAGCACCCAAAGGGGATTCGTTCATCCGGGCACGCGCATCGCGGACTCGGCTCAGGTCACGACCGAACATCTCGACATAGGCCATCATGTGGTGTCCCCACGTCACCGGCTGCGCGGTTTGCAGGTGGGTGAAACCGGGCATGACCCAATCGGCCCCGGCCTCTGCCTGCGCCAAAAGCGCGCGGATCAGGGCCAGCAGACCGGCTTCCGCTGCGTCCAACTGATCACGAACCCAGAGTTTGAAATCGGTCGCCACCTGATCGTTGCGCGACCGGCCCGTGTGCAAACGCCCCGCGGGCTCGCCGATCACCTCTTTCAGGCGCGCCTCGACATTCATGTGGATGTCTTCCAGCGCGGTCGAGAACTGAAAGTCCCCGTTCTGAATTTCTGACAAAACGGTGAGCAGCCCTTCCCGAATGGCCTGCGCGTCACTATCAGTTATAACGCCTGTGGCGGCCAGCATGGCGGCATGGGCGCGCGAGCCTGCGATGTCCTGGGCTGCCATCCGCTGATCGAACCCGATCGAGGCATTGATCGCCTCCATGATCGCGTCTGGACCGGCGGCAAAGCGGCCGCCCCACATCTGGTTCGAGGATTGATCGGTCATGTTGGAAAACCCGGAGTTGATATGCGCCTATTTCGTCTGATCCCCCTTTATATGGCCCTTGCGCTGGGTGCAAACGCCGCTTTGGCCACCGACGCCGAGACGCTTGGCCCGCTGCGTGACGGAACCCTGAAGCGGTTGATCCTGCACAACGAACCGAAAGAGGCCAAAACCATCGAGTTCCAGTTGGAAGATGATGGCGGTGTCGGCACGCTGGAAGATTATGCCGGCAAATACGTGCTGGTGAACTTCTGGGCCACATGGTGCGCCCCCTGCCGCAAGGAAATGCCGCAGATTGCCGAGCTGCAGGAGGAATTCGGCGGCGACAAGTTTCAGGTGCTGACCCTGGCCACCGGTCGTAACACGCCTGCCGGGATCAAGAAGTTCTTTGACGAGAACGGCATCGATAACCTGCCGCGCCATCAGGACCCCAACTCTGCCGCTGCGCGCGAGTTTGGCGTGATCGCCCTGCCGATCACCGTCATTCTGAATCCCGAAGGTCAGGAAATTGCGCGCCTGATCGGCGATGCGGAATGGAACTCGGAAAGCGCGAAGTCGATAATCTCGGCTCTCGTTAGCGGCGAAAGCTGAGAAAATCACCCGTAAACCTCTAGAATCATGTTACTCTCTCGACTGGTTTAACCAGGAGAATTTTCATGAAGAGTTTTGTCACATTTGCCGCAGCAACCTGTCTTGTTCTTGGCTCTGTCGTGGCTGCAGAGGCCAAGGACATCAAGAAAGAAACCCAGTTTATTGAGAACGTCGCCGGTAAGAAGCTTGTTTCTGGCGACACATGGCTGGTCATTACGCCAGATGGGAAAATCGAGGGCGTGGGGCGAAACAATGCCAAAATCACCGGGGCCTGGGTCTGGAACAAACGGTTCTGGTGCAGAAACGTTGTTGCCGGAGGAAAAAAGTTTCCAGAGGATTGCCTGAAGGTCAAAATGAACGGCAATCAGATCGAGTTTGTACGGAACAAAGGCAAGGGCGATGGAATCGTCTATACGATCGCCAACTAAGCCAGCAAAAATATGTTATAGTTGAACCGGCCCCCGTGGGCCGGTTTTTTCTTTGCAACCCATTGATGGAGGCCCTGATGAAACCAGTAGTATTGCTGATCGGGCGTCTGCCGAATGTGATCGGCGACGTTGCACGGCAGTTGGATCATTTGCCGATCCAGTGGCTGGGTGCGCATGACCCCGATGAGGTGCGGCGACAACTGGACGCCGAACCCCGTATCGCCTGCGCCATCATGGGCGCCGGTCTGGATGACACCATAAGGGGTGAGATGGTCGGCATCATCGCCGCGCGCCGTCCGGATATCTGCATTCACCTCAAGGATCGGGCCTCGGGGCCCGAAGGTCTGGTGCCCTTTGTCGAACGGGTCGTCCAGCACGAGGTTCTGGGCAATCTGGAACACGGCTGACGCCACGCCACCTTTGACACCTGCCTTCCTGCTTTGCAGTTTGATCGCAGGAGGATGGAATGCCGCTGGAAATACTTTTGGTGCTGGTTGTCGGTGGCATTGCCGGGATCACCCTGCTGCTGCATCTGACCGGCAAATCGCGCCTCAGCGTCCTGACGTCCGAGACTGCATCGGATCAGTGGCTGCGGCATTTCCCGGACGACACGGTGATCGACGCGACCATCGCCCATGACGGCCACGCAGCCTTTGTGCGGACCGAGACGGGGGCCGGGCTGATCTGGTCCTTTGGGGCCGACACGGTGGCGCGGCACCTGATGGATTTCGACTGGCTGGATCATCCCGACGGCATCGAGGTCCAGTTTCATGAATTCGGTACACCGCGCGTGATCCTGTGCCTGGACGAAACCGAGCGCCGCCACTGGCGACACCTGATGGACCCTGTATGACCGATCACATAAGCTTTCCCGACGCGGTGCAATGGGCCGTACCCTTTTTCATAGCCGCCATTCTGGCCGAGTTCCTGTGGATCGCCGTCAAGGGCCGGGGCGGACGGTATGAAACGCGCGATGCCGTGACCTCGTTGATCATGGGTGCCGGGAATATCGCGTCGGGTTTTCTGCTGGGCTTCATTGCCTATGCGTTCTTCATGTGGCTGTGGCAGATCACGCCGCTGAATCTGGGCACTTCGATCCCGGTGATCATCCTGTGCTTTGTGCTGGACGATCTGCGTTACTATTGGGTGCATCGGTTCGGGCATCGCATTCGCTGGGTCTGGGCCAGCCATGTGAACCACCACAGCTCGCAGCATTACAACCTGACGACGGCGTTGCGGCAGACTTGGACATATACGTTCACCTTCATGATGGTGGTGCGCGCGCCGCTGATCCTGCTGGGGTTCCATCCGGCCATGGTGCTGTTCGTGGGCGGGTTGAACCTGATCTACCAGTTCTGGATACATACCGAAGCTATCACCAAAATGCCCCGCTGGTTCGAGGCGGTGATGAACACGCCCAGCCACCACCGCGCCCATCATGGCCGCAATGCGCGCTATCTGGATTGCAACTATGCGGGCGTCTTCATCATCTGGGATAAGCTGTTTGGCACCTTTGTGCCCGAGCAGGAAGATGATCGAGTCGACTATGGTCTGGTGCACAATATCGGCACGTTCAATCCACTGCGCGTGGCCTTCCATGAATGGGTCGGCATCTGGCGCGACGCGACACAACCCGGACTGACCCTGCGCCAGCGGCTGGCCTATTGCTTTGCCCCGCCAGGCTACAGCCATGATGGCAGCCGGGACAGTTCCCGGCAGATCAAGGTCAAGCACCTGCTTCGTCATCCGGAAGATCGCGGAACGCCCGGATTCGAACATCTCGACGCGCCGGTGCCCAAAGCGCGGGCAGAGCAGGCCTGAACATCGGCGGGATACCGCAAGCGCAGTTGAATTCCGGGCCCTAGCCTCCATATCGGGGAGAAGTTTCGCATCCGAGCAGCCCGAGGCATCATGACCCGCATCATCACGATCTCTACCTTTATCGGCCTTGCAGGGTTGGTGTTGGCGATGTTCGCGGCTCTGGCGACGGGCGCGTCCCCCGTTGCGTTGACGCTTGGATTTGCGATGACCGCATTTGGCCTGATCGGTGCTGTGGCCGGGGCCGCGGGATACGCATGGCAATCGGTTCGCTGACCCGCGCTCGCAGAAATCTTTGATTTCTTAACTGCAAATTCACTTGTTTGACCTGAAATCAGGGCCACTCCTTCAGTGGACAGGCTTGGATATGCGGGACAAGAAACTGGCAGATGTGCCCGAAGGCTCGGACAATCCGCTGAATGCGGCCGTGTCATCCCGGGATCGTTCGGTCGTTCAAATGGCGACCGAAGCAGTGAAGCATAAACAATGCAAACTGGCCTTTCAGCCGGTCATGCAGGCGCAGCCACCGCAGGGAGTCGCGTTTTACGAAGGGTTCATTCGCGTGCTGGACGAAACCGGTCGTGTGATCCCTGCGCGCGAATTCATGCCGCAGGTCGAAAACACACCTATTGGTCGGGAACTCGATTGTGTCGCGCTTGAGATGGGGCTGCACACGCTGGTCCGGAACCCCGACATACGTCTGTCCGTCAATATGTCCGCCCGGTCCATCGGCTTTGCCCGATGGTCCCGCGTGTTGGACAGGTTCCTGAAAAAGGACAGCAATCTGGGTGAGCGGTTGATCCTGGAAATCTCGGAAAGCTCGGCCATGCAGGTGCCCGAGCTGGTGGTCGATTTCATGGACCGCCAGCAGGCGCGCGGCATCGCCTTTGCGCTGGATGATTTCGGGGCCAGCAATTTCAGCTTTCGCCACTTTCGGGAGTTTCTGTTCGACGCCGCAAAGATCGACGGACAGTTCATCCGTGGAATCGCACAGAACCGCGACAACCAGGCGCTGGTGCGTGCGCTGATCGCCGTCGCGCGGGAATTCGAAATCCTTATCACCGCCGAATCGGTCGAAACCGCCGAGGATGCCGCCTTTCTGATCGCCAATGGCGTCGATTGCCTTCAAGGATTCCTGTTTGGCGCGCCGTCGGTCTCGCCGCCTTGGATGCCGGAAAATCAATCCAAAACAGCAAGTTGAACTCCTGCGCAACACGCAAATACCCTCTTAACTTGACGCTGAGACAAGCTGACCGTTGCTGCACATGCAGCATTGAGGTATTGCAAAGAGACTGGAGCGGGGGATCACGAGGCGCTCTTGGTCTCGAGGGGCAGCCCTCGGCCCGTGCCGTCAGATATCCCGCTGGACCATGACGGTAAAGGATTGACTATATGACCAACGTAGTAATCGCATCCGCCGCCCGCACAGGTGTGGGCAGCTTCGGTGGCTCGTTTGCGAACACCCCTGCACATGACCTCGGCGCTGCGGTCCTCGAAGCGGTAGTAGACCGCGCCGGGATCGACAAAGGCGAAGTAAGCGAAACCATCATGGGCCAGGTCCTGACCGCCGCCCAGGGCCAGAACCCCGCGCGTCAGGCACATATCAATGCCGGACTGCCGCAGGAAAGCGCGGCCTGGGGCATCAACCAGGTCTGCGGCTCGGGCCTGCGTGCCGTCGCCTTGGGTGCGCAGCACATTCAGTTGGGCGATGCCGAGATCGTTGCCGCCGGTGGGCAGGAAAACATGACCCTGTCACCCCACGCCGCCGCCCTGCGCGCCGGTCACAAGATGGGTGACATGAAATATATCGACACCATGATCCGCGACGGCCTGTGGGACGCTTTCAACGGCTATCACATGGGTCAGACCGCAGAAAACGTTGCTGAAAAATGGCAGATCAGCCGCGACATGCAGGACGAATTCGCCGTTGCCTCGCAGAACAAGGCCGAAGCAGCCCAGAACGCCGGTAAATTCTCAGACGAGATCGTGCCCTTCACCATCAAAACCCGCAAGGGCGATATCGTGATGGACAAGGACGAGTATATCCGCCACGGCGCGACGATGGAAGCAATGGCAAAGCTGCGCCCGGCGTTCACCAAGGACGGCTCGGTCACGGCGGCCAACGCCTCGGGCCTGAACGACGGCGCCGCGGCCACCCTGCTGATGAGCGCCGAGAACGCAGAAAAGCGCGGTATCGAGCCTCTGGCCCGTATCGCATCTTACGCCACTGCCGGTCTGGACCCGTCGATCATGGGCGTCGGCCCGATCTACGCCTCGCGCAAGGCGCTGGAAAAAGCGGGCTGGTCGGTAGACGACCTGGATCTGGTCGAGGCCAACGAAGCCTTTGCCGCACAAGCCTGCGCCGTGAACAAGGATATGGGCTGGGACCCGTCGATCGTGAACGTGAACGGCGGCGCCATCGCCATCGGCCACCCGATCGGTGCCTCGGGCTGCCGGGTTCTGAACACGCTGCTGTTCGAAATGAAGCGCCGCGACGCGAAGAAGGGTCTGGCGACCCTCTGCATCGGCGGCGGCATGGGTGTCGCCCTGTGTGTGGAGCGCGACTAAGTGCGTTGACATCCAAATAGAAAAGGGCGTCCAATGGGCGCCCTTTTTTGTTACAATCGGATCTTATCCCCTAGATGCGACAATATCGCCGGACAAAAAGGCACAATCGATCACGAAACGATATTGCGCAACATCAACTCTCAGAGTAACAGAATTACCAAGACGACTAAATTTGGAGGAGTCCTAAATGGCACGTACAGCACTCGTAACCGGCGGTTCTCGCGGCATCGGCGCAGCAATTTCCAAGGCGCTCAAGGCCGAAGGATACAATGTTGCGGCCACCTATGCAGGCAATGACGAAGCGGCTGCAAACTTCACGTCAGAGACCGGCATCAAGACCTTTAAATGGAACGTTGCTGACTACGACGAATCCAAAGCGGGCATCGAAAAGGTCGAGGCCGAGGTCGGACCCATCGACATCGTCGTCGCCAACGCGGGCATCACCCGCGACGCACCGTTCCACAAGATGACCCCCGATCAGTGGAAAGATGTCATCGACACCAACCTGACCGGCGTGTTCAACACCGTCCATCCGGTCTGGCCCGGCATGCGCGAGCGTAAGTTCGGTCGCGTCATCGTCATCAGCTCGATCAACGGTCAGAAGGGCCAGTTTGCGCAGGTGAACTATGCCGCGACCAAGGCGGGCGATCTGGGCATCGTGAAATCGCTGGCGCAGGAAGGCGCGCGGGCGGGCATCACCGCCAATGCCATCTGCCCCGGCTACATCGCGACCGAGATGGTGATGGCCGTACCGGAAAAGGTGCGCGAATCGATCATCGGCCAGATCCCGGCGGGTCGTCTGGGCGAACCGGAAGAAATCGCGCGCTGCGTTGCCTTCCTGGCGTCGGACGAATCGCAGTTCATCAACGGCTCGACCATTTCGGCCAACGGGGCGCAGTTCTTCGTCTGAGCCAGATACATCAAGAATGAAAACGGGCCGGTCCACGCAGGACCGGCCCTTCTTTTATCCCGTAAGACCGCGCGCGCTGCGGTCAGCGGGAACCGAATAGCCAGGACCAGAACCCGATAACTGCCTTGCCGCGCTCTTCATGCGCGCGGTGAATGGCGCTTTGGATGGCCGGGTTTGTCGTCATCTCGATCATGCTGAACCCTTTCTCTCACAAGGTGGTTTTGTCTTGCTTTCAACATGACCTTTGATTTTAAACTGTACAAACGAGAGTTTTCGCTCCTTCAGTTCAGAAATATTTAACCGAAATGTCCGACCGACTGCCTCCGCTGACCGCTTTGCGCGCCTTCGACGCCGCCGCGCGGCATATGTCGTTTGCCAAGGCGGCGGATGAGCTGAATGTGACCCCCGCAGCCCTGTCCTTTCAGATCAAATCGTTGGAGGAACATCTGGGTCACCCCCTGTTCCGCCGCCTCAACCGCGCCGTCGAACTGACCGAGGCAGGACGGACGCTGGCGCCCGGAACGGCGGATGGCTTCGCCGCACTGCAAGCTGCGTGGCAGGCAACGCGGCGGCTGCAGGATGAAACCAGCCTGACGGTCACCGCTGGCCCTGCCCTGACGGCGAAATGGCTGGCACCGCGCCTTTATGAGTTTGCCCGCGCCAATCCCGGGATTGATCTGAAATTCTCGGCCACATTGCGCAATATGGATCTTGAACGCGATGATGTGGATGTGGCGATCCGTTTCGGATACGGGCCTGATGAGGGGCTGTATTCTCTCCCTGTTCGCAAGGAATGGCTGACGCCGGTGATGACACCCGAACTGGCCGAGCAATTCCCCACGCCCGGGTCGCTGCGCGAAGCTCCTTTGATCCATGACGATTCGATCAGCTTCCTCAAACCGCGCTGCGACTGGCCTGCGTGGTTCCGCGCGGTGGGGCTGGATTTCGCACCAACCCACGGGGCGCATTTTTCGAACGCGGATCACGCGATTGATGCCGCGGTGGCGGGCCTTGGAGTGGTGCTGGGACGCCGGGCGATGATCCTGAAAGACCTGACCGAAGGCCGACTTGTTGCGCCCTTCAAGGTGGCGTTGGAGACCGCCGGGCGGTTTCGTTTTCTGTGCCTGCAGGGGGCGGAAAAGCGGCCTCAGATCGCGGCTTTCCGCGACTGGTTCGTCGCCGAGATTGAAAAGACCGCACATTTATCGGATGAGTTTGAAATCATCCCTGTCGAGAAGGTATCCGTGGAATGACCAAAATGGCTGCGACCACAATCGGCTTTGTCGCCGTATTGCTGTGGTCCTTGCTGGCCCTGTTCACGGTGGGCTCGGCCCCCACACCGCCATTGTTGCTGAACGCGATCTGTTTCACCATCGGCGGTACCCTTGGGCTGATCTGGACCATCGCCAGCGGCGGTCTGGGCCAATTGCGCGCCATCCCCTGGACGACCTATCTGTTTGGTACGGTTGGTCTTTTCGGCTATCATGCGCTCTATTTCTCGGCCCTGCGCATGGCTCCTGCCGCCGAGGCTGGCCTGATCGCCTATCTCTGGCCCTTGCTGATCGTGCTGCTGTCGGGCCTGCTGCCCGGAGAGCATCTGAAACCGGGTCATTTGATCGGGGCATGCCTTGGCTTTGCCGGTGCCGCCGTCATCATCACCGGCGGTGGCAGCTCCGGGTTTCAGATACAGCACCTGCCCGGCTATGGGCTGGCTTTGCTGTGCGCGCTGACGTGGTCCAGCTATTCAGTGCTGTCGCGACGGCTTGGGGACGCGCCCACAAGTACGGTCGCGGTGTTCTGTGTCCTGACGGCCATTGCGTCATGGGCGCTGCACTTCGCGGTGGAAGAAACGGTCTGGCCGCAAGGCGCAATCGGCTGGGGCTCGACCCTTGCGCTGGGTCTGGGGCCGGTAGGTCTGGCGTTTTATGTCTGGGATATCGGGGTCAAGCGCGGGGATATTCAAATCCTGGGCACAGCCTCTTACGCGGCACCTTTGCTATCGACGCTGGTTTTGGTTCTGGCCGGGATCGCCGCCCCGTCCTGGGGATTGGCGATCGCGGCCTTGTTTGTCACCGGGGGCGCTGCCATCGCGGCGCGCGCCAGCCTGAAGGCTTAAGCCGACAGGCGCTCGATCTCTTCTTTAAGCTTCAGCTTCTGTTTCTTCAGCTGTGCGATATGGAGATCGTCGATACCAGGTGAGCGTTGCGCTTCTTCCACTTCAAGACCGAGAATTTCGTGTTTTTTCTTCAACTCCGTCAGATGTGCGCTTACGCTCATGGCGGTCCTCCTTCTCTGGTTGGTGAGTGTCACGTAAGAAGTTGATCACATCATTTCCAGCCTGTCACGCTGCAGACGCACAGAATCTGTCATAAAACCGACAAATTCGGCTGGTCATCGCCGATCAGGCAAACAGTCCGGTCAATGCAGCCCCATCCCGCAACACACTCGACACTTGCGGCGTATAGCTTTCGCCGTCTTCGACATGCCGATCCCCCGCATGCAGGACAAGCGGCGCATGCAGCCGGAATGCGGCGCGCCCGCCCTTTCTGGCGCGCAAGATCACCAGTTCGGCGGCTCGATTTGAACGGGGAGACAAAGGCAGTATCTCGACCGAACCCAGCCGGTTCGTGCAGCCCGCCAGCATATCGGGCAGCCTGTCGGCCTTCTGGATCATGTGCAGATACCCGCGCGGGGCCAGCCGCCTTGCAGCGACATCAATCCAATCCTGCAGCGGCGTATCCTCTGCCAACGCCACCCGACGACCGGGATCGGTTGCGGGGCTATGTGCCCCGGCCCGGTAATAGGGGGGATTGGCGATGACATGATCGAACTGCAGCTGACGCAGATCGTCCGGTAGCGCACTCAGATCAGCTTCGACCACTGTCAGGGCGGCGTTTTCGCGCGCGTTGCGGCGGGCCAGCCCCGCGTAAGCCGGTTGCAGCTCGACCCCCGTTGCCCGTATCTGCGGCACGCGTGCCATAAGGCACTGGATCGCGGCCCCGGCCCCGCAACCCAACTCCAGCACCGATTGACCTTGGCGCGCCGGGACACATGCCGCCAGCAGGACCGGATCGACCCCGGCGCGATATCCCGAACGCGGCTGCCACAGGCGCACGCGACCGCCCAGAAAATCGTTGCAGGTCAGATCACTGTCGGAAAAACTGCTCATCGCCCCAACGGGATCTCATTGTCGCGCATCACCCGCTCGGCGCGGGTGAGATCATCGGCGCGCACCATCAGGCGGCGGGGGAAGATTCCGATACCGCCTTCGAGGATGCTCATATTTACGTCCATCTGAAAGCAGTCTATATCCTCGCCCTCAAGGAGAGCTGTAGCAAAGGCCAGGATTGTCGGATCGGTACTGCGCAATAGTTCTTTCATGGGGATGGATGTAAGGGCAAGGTGACAGGCATGTCGAGCCTTGTATCAGGAGTGTGATGACAGTCAGCACAATCTCGAAACCGCATGAGCGTCTGGCAGAGATGCTGGCGAATGAAATGGCAGCGGTCAACACGCTGATTCGGACGCGTATGGCGTCCGAACATGCCCCGCGCATCCCCGAAGTGACCGCTCATCTGGTCGAAGCGGGCGGCAAGCGTCTGCGTCCGATGCTGACCTTGGCTGCGGCGCAGTTGTTTGGCTATTCCGGCGATCATCACGTCAAGCTGGCCGCAACGGTCGAATTCATTCACACCGCAACCCTGCTGCATGACGACGTGGTGGACGAGAGCGGACAGCGACGGGGTCGACCCACCGCGAACCTGCTGTGGGACAACAAATCTAGCGTTCTGGTGGGTGACTACCTGTTTTCCCGTAGTTTCCAGCTGATGGTCGAAACCGGCTCGTTGCGGGTTCTGGACATCCTTGCCAATGCCTCGGCCACCATTGCCGAGGGTGAGGTGCTGCAAATGACCGCAGCCACCGATCTGGGCACGGATGAAGGCGTCTATCTGCAGGTTGTGCGCGGCAAGACGGCGGCGCTGTTTTCGGCGGCAACCGAGGTTGGCGGCGTCATCGCGGGCGCGACCGAGGCGCAGGTCAAAGCGCTCTATGATTATGGCGACGCGCTGGGGATTGCGTTCCAGATTGCGGATGACCTGTTGGATTATCAAGGCGATAGCGCGGCGACCGGCAAGAATGTCGGCGACGATTTCCGCGAACGCAAACTGACCCTGCCCGTGATCAAGGCCGTGGCGCAGGCCACCGCCGAAGAACACGCCTATTGGGAGCGCACCATCGGTCGTGGACGTCAGGACGAGGGCGATCTGAATCATGCCCTGTCGCTGATGGCCAAATACGGAACGCTGGAGGCCACCCGCGCGGATGCGTTTGGCTGGGCGGCCAAGGCCAAATCGGCGTTGGCGGCGCTGCCGGATCATGAGATTCGCACTCTGCTGGGCGATCTGGCGGATTACGTGGTTTCACGCCTCAACTGAGCGTCGTCGCGCGGCACCACCAATCGGGATGCGCCGCGCCGATCTCATATGCGGCAATATGGGCCGCTTTCAGCGTTGGATAAAGCGCGAAACAGGTTGAACCTGATCCCGACATCCGCGTCAACAGGACGTCTCGGGTACCGTCCAGAGCGTCAATGACATCGGCAATGCCTGGCGCCACGGATATCGCTGGCGCCTGCAGGTCGTTACGCTGATCCTGCAGCCATTGGGCGCAGTCTTCCGGCACCTTGAATGCGGGAAGCTCGGCGGGCATCGGCGCATTGTCCCGGCTCTGCAGCGCAGAGAAGACCGGCCCGGTTGGAACCGCGATCCCCGGATTGACCAGAAGCGCAGGTAAGGGTGACAGAGTGATCGGCTCGATCCGCTCGCCAATGCCCCGCATTCGGGCCGCCGAGGCGTGTATGCAGACCGGAACATCCGCACCCAGCGACAGTGGTACAGCATCGGTCATCTCAAGCACCTCCGCAGTCGTGGAGCGCAGAAGCGCAGCGGCGTCCGAGGACCCTCCGCCAATCCCACCGCCATGGGGCAGGTGTTTCTCAAGATGGATATGCCCGGTCCAACCTACGGCTTCCGCCGCCTGCCAGACCAGATTGCGCGCATCGCAGGGTACGCCATCGGCGAACTCTCCGCTGACATCCAACGACAGATCCGGCCCGGAGGTCAGCGTCAGGCGATCCCCGACATCGGCAAAAACGACCAGCGAATCCAGCAGATGATAGCCATCTTCGCGCTGGCCGGTCACATGCAGGGTCAGGTTGATCTTGGCGGGCGCAAACGCCTCAGCCTTCATTGGCGACCTTCAGGGGTTCGGCGCCTTCTTCCTGCAGCACCACGTCCAGCCCGGCCTCGATCTTGCGGCGGATGCGTTCAGGATCGGCCTCACCATCGGTGTCTTCGGGGTCAATGAAGGACAGGGCGCGCTTCCACTGGAATTCGGCCTCGCGCGCGCGGCCTACGGCCCAATAGACATCGCCCAGATGGTCGTTGACCACCGGATCGACCGGCATCAGTTCGACCGCGCGTTCCATATGGCCGACCGCTTCGTCATAGCGGCCAAGGCGGAACAGGACCCAGCCGAGACTGTCGACGATATAACCGCTGTCCGGGCGCGCGGCGACGGCGCGTTCGATCATTTCAAGCGCTTCGTCCAGCTTTTCGCGCCGTTCAACCAGCGAATACCCCAGATAGTTCAGCACCTGCGGCTGATCGGGGTTCAGTTCCAGCGCGCGGCGGAAGTCGGCCTCGGCCTGATCCCAGTTCTTGAGCCGCTCGTGCGAGATGCCACGGGCATAATGCAGGAACCAATTGCCGCTGACGCCATCCTCGGTCAGGTCGATCGCGCGGTCGTATGAGGTGACGGCGGCGGCATAATCCTCTTGCTGGCGGCGCAGATCGGCCAGCGCCACATGCACGCCAGGCAGATCGGGGCTCTGGGCGGCCAGATTCTGCAGCACTTCGGCGGCGGCATCCTTGCGGTCAGACCGGCTGAGCACTTCGGCGCGACCAAGCTCGGCGGCGTGATAGTCGCTGCTGTCGGGCGGTACCTGACGATAAACGTCCACCGCCTGATCATATTGTTCAAGCCCGTCCAGCAGCTCGGCACTCAGCAGGATCGCGTCGATATGATCGGGCCGCAGGAACATCGCGATGCGGGCATAGAGCAGGACATAATCCGGCGATGCCTCGGCGCTGAGTGCGGCACCGACCGAGAAAAACACCTCGGCCATGCCATCCTGCGCCGATTGCACATGGGTGAAGGGCAGCGTCTGCCCATCGCTGAGGCGGGAAACATAGCTTTCGATGGTCGGGTCGCTTCCGGCAGCAAAGACATCATCAAGGAACTGCAGCGCCTCGTCATTTCGATCCAGTTGCGACAGAACCTCGGCCCGTGCCAGCGCGGCGCGGCGCGAGAAACGGGCGACGGTGCCGTTATTGGCGGCAAAGATCGCCTCGGCCCCTTCGAAATCGCCAATCGACGCCAGCGCCACCGCCTTGTGATAAAATGCGAATTCCTTCAGGCCTTCCTGCGTTGAAACAAGATCAAACTGCTCCATCGCCTTGGTCATGGCGCCCTGATCCATATAGGCCCAGGCCATCATCAGCCCGTCAACCAGCGGGCCGACTCCTTGCGTCTGAGGGTCACGGGCCAGAAGCTCTTCGAGCGCGCCATCTGCGATCAGGTTGGCGGAAATGACCATCCGCGCCGCCTGGCTGGGCAGGCCGTTCGCCTCGATGGTTTGTGCCACGGGCAGCGCACGTTTGATCTGGCCCAGGGCAAGCCGCGCCACCACCACATTTTCCAGCAGTTTGGCGTTTTCAGGATCGGTTTCCAGCGCACGCGTGTAATAGCGTTCGGCCGCGGGATAATCGCTCTGATAGATCGCCTGCCGACCGGCCAGATACGAACCCGTATCCGAAACCGCTGGAAGCGCCAGTGTTGAGCTGAGGATCACGGCCAGTGCCGTGCGTCGAACCAGGGAAGCCACCGATATCTGCCTTGCTGTCATTGACTGTACGACAAGCTAGGGCTTCGGTGGACAAGAGGCAATGGCAGAGCCTTCACGACCCTGCCAGAGCCCGTGTTTTCGCTTACATGTTGGGATAGTTCGGGCCATCCCCGCCCTGCGGCGTGGTCCAGGTGATGTTCTGGCTGGGATCCTTGATGTCGCAGGTTTTGCAATGCACGCAGTTCTGGAAGTTGATGACGAATCGTGGACCGTCGTCATCCTCGACCATCTCATAGACACCTGCCGGGCAGTAGCGCTGCGCCGGTTCATCAAACTTGGGCAGGTTCACCTTGACCGGGATGTCGGGGTCGGCCAGCCGCAGGTGGCAGGGCTGGCTTTCCTCGTGATTGGTGGCCGCAAACGATACGTTTGTCAGACGATCAAAGGACAGCGTGCCATCGGGTTTCGGATAATCGATCGGTTGATGCTTGCTGGCCTCTTCGGTCGAATCCGCGTCGTTCTTGCCGTGACCAACCGTGCCGAAGAACGAAAAGCCCAACGTGTTGGTCCACATATCCAGACCGCCCAGCATCAGCGAGGCCGTCAGGCCCCATTTCGACCAGATCGGTTTGACGTTGCGCACCTTTTTCAGGTCGGCGCCGATGGGGCCATCGCGCACATCGGTTTCATATGCGGTCAGTTCATCGCCCGAACGCTCGGCCTTGATGGCGTTATAGGCAGCTTCCGCCGCGGCTTTGCCCGACAGCATCGCGTTGTGATTGCCCTTGATGCGCGGCACGTTGACCATACCCGCCGAGCAACCCAGCAGCGCCACGCCCGGCGCGACCAGTTTGGGCATCGACTGATAACCGCCCTCGGTGATCGCACGTGCGCCATAAGCCACGCGCTTGCCGCCTTTCAGCAGCTCGGCCACCATCGGGTGGTGCTTGAAGCGCTGGAATTCCATGTAAGGGTACAGGTGCGGGTTCTTGTAGTTCAGGTGCACCACGAAACCGACATAGACCTGATTGTTTTCAAGGTGATAGATGAACGATCCACCGCCTGCGTTGCTGCCCAGCGGCCAGCCCATGGTGTGCGTGACGCTGCCTTCCTTGTGCTTGGCCGGGTCGATCTCCCAGATCTCTTTCATGCCGACGCCGTATTTCTGCACGTCCTTGCCGGCTTGCAGGTCATATTTGGCGATGACTTCCTTGGACAGCGAACCGCGCACACCTTCCGACAGGAAGACGTATTTGCCGTGCAGTTCCATGCCTGGTTCAGTGTTCGGGCCGTAAGAACCGTCTGCTTCCAGACCGAAGACACCGGCGACCACGCCTTTAACTTCGCCATTCTCACCATAAACCAATTCCGAACAGGCCATGCCGGGGAAGATTTCCACGCCCAGTTCCTCGGCCTGTTCGGCCATCCAGCGGCAGACATTGCCCATCGAGACGATATAGTTGCCGTGGTTGTTCATCAGCGGCGGCATCGGGAAGTTGGGGATGCGGATCTGACCGGCCTCGCCCAGCATATAGAAGTTGTCTTCATGCACCGGCACGTTCAGCGGCGCGCCCTTTTCTTTCCAGTCGGGGATCAGCGCATCCAGACCGCAGGGGTCCAGCACCGCACCCGACAGGATATGCGCGCCCACTTCCGAGCCCTTTTCCAGAACCACGACATTCAGGTCGGCATCCAGCTGTTTCAGACGGATGGCCGCTGACAGGCCCGCGGGGCCTGCACCCACGATCACCACGTCATATTCCATCGCTTCGCGTTCAATCTCGGCCATCGCGGGCTCCTTAGCTAACTTTCCGAATTGGCGCTTTTCACATGCGGTCGGCGCAATATTGTTTCACGGCTGATTACATGGTCAGAAAGACCTTGGTCAATCGAAACACGGCGTAACAAGAGCGCTATTCGACACATCACGTCTCTGGCGCATCACCCATCAGGTATCTGGGACCGCTACCATGGGTTTTGGCGCGGTCATCGGGGTTATAAAGAGCGCATTTGGGCAGGCTGAGGCAGCCACAACCGATGCAGCCGTCCAGATTGTCGCGCAACCGCATCAGGGTATCGATTCGCGCATTGAGATGAGCGCGCAAACCTTGACTGATATCTTTCCAATCCTGTGGCGTGGGGGTGCGATTGCCGGGCAGGCCCGAGAGGACCTCTCGGATTTCAGGCAGGGTCAGGCCAAACTGCTGCGCGATCATCACAAAGCTCAGCCGCCGGATGTCGGCCCGCTGATACCGGCGCTGCCCACCCGCATTACGCCAAGGTGCAATTAGCCCCTGCGCCTCATAGTAGCGGATCGCCGACACCGCCAAACCGGTGCGCCGGGCCAGAGCGCCGATTGCAAGCCCTTCGGAAGCTGCCATTTGATCCTCGCAAAAAATTCCTTGACCTAAAGTTAGGTTTAGAAATTACGGTGAGTCGGGACAAGCCTCAAATTGAAAAGGAGATCCCATGATGGCGACGCTTGAACACACCAATTTCACCGTCCGCGATCCCAAGGCCTCGGCGGCGTGGATGCAGGACGTCTTTGACTGGAAAACCCGTTGGGAAGGCCCGGCCATCTCGGGCGGCTATACCGTGCATGTGGGCGGGCCACACACCTATCTTGCGCTTTACAACCCTGGCGACCCCAAGCCGCTGACCAACAGCAGCTATGACATCGTCGGCGGCCTGAACCATGTGGGCGTGCTGGTCGAGGATCTGGACGCCACCGAGGCAAAGGTCAAAAAGGCCGGATTCGAGCCGCACAATCACGCCGATTACGAGCCGGGCCGCAGGTTCTATTTCCGCGACGACAACGGCATCGAATTCGAAGTGGTTCAGTATGATTGAACTGCTCTGGCTGGGCGCCGAGGCCTATCGCTGGCGGCGCGGCGACCTGCTGGGGCACCGTCATAGGCGAATGCCGTCGCCGCCAAAACGGCGCTAAGTTGCAGGTTGCGCCAGAAGGCGCGCCTGCCCTCTTGCAATTCACGCCTCATTTGGGTCAGGTAATTGCCGACCCATCTTTCGCCCCGACGCTTCTCCCCTGCGTTGGGGCGTCACAATTTCTGCGTGGACGACAAGACTATGGAAAAAATCCCCATGACGCCTGCGGGCAATGCCGCGCTCGAGGCAGAGTTGAAGAACCTCAAATCCGTCGAGCGCCCGGCGATCATCGAGGCGATAGCCTCGGCGCGCGAACTCGGCGACCTGAAGGAAAACGCCGAATACCACTCGGCCCGTGAAAAACAGGGCTTTATCGAAGGTCGCATCAAAGAGCTTGAGAGCGTGCTGTCGCTGGTGGATGTGATCGATCCGGCCAAGCTGTCGGGTGCGGTGAAGTTCGGCGCCAAGGTCACGCTGGTCGATGAAGACACCGACGAGGAAAAGACCTGGCAGATCGTGGGCGAGTATGAGGCCAATATCGAAGCGGGTCTTCTGAACATCAAATCTCCGATCGCCCGCGCCCTGATTGGCAAGGACGAAGGCGACAGCGTCGAGGTCCGCACCCCCGGCGGCGTGCGCTCATACGAAATTCTGAGCATCGCATACGCCTGACCCGGAGCGTCGTCATGTCCGACACCGACCCTGATCCGGAAGACAAGAAACCGACCTCTCTGGGCATCTATGATCGGCCCAGTGCCCCCTCGGTGACCATGATCGAGATCGTGGCGGGTGCGCTCAGCCTGTTATGGCTGGTCGTGGCCGTGGTGTTTCTGGTGCTGCCCGGTGATGGGCGGGGCGGATTTATCGTCACGGCGCTGGCGGTGTTCCTGCCGGTGGCGATGATCTGGGTCGCCGCTCTGGCGATGCGCGCCAGCCGGATCATGCGCGAGGAAAGCGCCCGGCTGCAGACCGCGATCGACGCCATCCGCAACAGCTATGTCACCCAGCAACAGCGCGCGGCCAGCACCTATGAACCGACCGTGGGCAAAAAGCTGGACGAAATCGCCGAGACCGCCAAAAAGACCGAAAGCGCATTGGCAACCTTCTCGACCAATCGGGCCGAGCCGATGCGCGCCGGAAAGTCGTCTTCCGAGCCTGCCAACCAGACCTCGCTGGCGTTGGGCACCTTGGCCGAAGAGATTGCACCGCCGCTGGCGCGGGATGTCTTCATCCGGGCGCTGAACTTTCCTGAAACGCAGGATGACAAGGAAGGCTTCAATGCCCTGTGGCTTGCCTTGAAGGATCGTAAGGCGGCAAAGCTGGTGCAGGCCTCGCAGGATGTTCTGACCCTTCTCAGCCAGGAGGGGATCTATATGGACGACCTGCGCCCAGACATGGCCCGCCCTGAGATCTGGCGGCAGTTTGCGCATGGCGAGCGCGGACGAGCGGTGGCCACGTTGGGTGGCATCCGCGACCGGTCATCGCTGGCACTGACGGCGGCGCGGATGAAACAGGACCCGATCTTTCGTGATGCCGCCCACCACTTCCTGCGCCGTTTCGACCACATGATCGCGGATTTCGAACCCGAGGCCAGCGACGCTGAACTGACTGCGCTGGGCGAAACCCGCACAGCGCGGGCCTTCATGCTGGTCGGTCGCGTGGCAGGAACGTTCGACTAAAGCCCAAAGCTGCCATAGGGGATGAAGCGCACCGGATCGCCTGGCTGAATGTGGCGCGCGCCATCTTCGATCTCGACCAACCCCTCGGCCCAGCTGAGGCCGCTGATCCGGCCTGACCCTTCAGACCGGAAGACTTCGACCCGGCCCTCTCGGATACGGGCGCGCAGGTATTCGCGACGTCCCGGTTTCTTGTGCTTTTCAAACGCGGCGGGCACGTCAAAGCCTTGCGGCTCCTGCCATCCCGCCCCGGCCATCAGGCTCAGCGCCGGGCGGGCGAAAATCAGAGTACAGACCAGCGCCGCCACAGGATTACCCGGCAAGCCGTACACAGGCATCCCCTGCCACAGGCCCAACGCCAGAGGCCGCCCTGGCTTTAACGCAATGCGCCATTCCTGCATCGCCCCCGCCGCGCGCAGCAGGGCCGAGACGTGATCCTCATCCCCCGCTGACGCTCCGCCGCTGGTCAGGATCACATCCGCCTGCGCCGCCGCGTTGTCCAGCCGCTGTTTCAGCGCGGCCCGGTCATCGGGCACACGCCCAAGATCGACCGCCTCGAACCCCATACGCGCGATCAGCGACAGCAGCATGGGGCGGTTGGCATCGTAGATCTGCCCCGGACCGGCGTGCTCCCCCGGTTCAACCAGTTCATCGCCTGTGGACAAGACGCCCACACGCAGCACCTTGCGGACCGGGACGTCACGAACACCGATCGCGGACATCAGCGCCAGATCCGCCGGAGTCACCTGCCGCCCCGCGACCAGAGCGACGTCCCCCTCGGTCACGTCTTCCCCTGCCTTTCGGGCGTTGGCACCCTGTTTCAACGGACCGTGAAAGGCGATGTGGCCGTCCTGAACCGTCACATCCTCTTCCAGAATGACCGTCTCGACCCCTTTGGGCAGAGCGGCCCCGGTCAGAACCCGGATCGCATGGCCTTGCGGGACTGTCCCGTCGAACGGGATACCCGCAGCCGCGCGGCCTTCGATGAGCGGCAGAATGCAAGGCCCCTCGGGCACGGCTCCGGCAAAGCCATAGCCATCCACCGCCGTATTCGGCAGCGGCGGGTTCGACCGCCTGGCGATCACATCTTCGGCCAGAATGCGACCGGCGGCCTGCATCAGAGGCACGGTTTCAATCCCGGTCACCACCGTCAACCGATCCCGCAACAGGGCCAAGGCATCATCGACCGGCGTCCAGTTCACCCCGGCGGGCAGCGCAAAGCAGTCGTTGCGCAGCGGCGGCGGGGTAATGTCCGGTTTGCTCATAATCCGACCTCGTTCAGGATAAAGTCCGCGATGGCGGCAGTATCGTCCAGATCGAAAACCGGGCGATCCAGATCCAATGGCATATCGCTCGCCACCGCGTGGATGGTCGGATCGTCCCGGGCGATCAGAGGGTTGTTCGCCTCAGCCCGAAACGCCTCGATCTTGGGATGCGCCTCGCGCTTGAAACCTTCGATCAGCACCAGATCCACCGGCGAGAGGCGTGTCAGCAGATCTGACAGCGCAGGTTCCGGCGCGCCGCGCAACTCCTGCATCAATGCAACGCGCTGCCCCGAGGCCAGCAGCACCTCGGACGCGCCCGCCATGCGGTGGCGATAGCTGTCGGTGCCAGGCTGGTCGACATCGACCGCATGATGCGCGTGTTTGATGGTGGACACGGAAAGGCCACGGTCGGCGATCTCGGCCACCAACCGCTCCATCAACCCGGTCTTGCCCGCGTTTTTCCAGCCTGTGACGCCGTAGACCCTCATGCCTGCTCCAGCAGCATTTCCGCCCGGCTCAGATCTTCAGGCGTGTTGATGTTGAAAAACGGATCGAACGGGTCGGCGGAAAACAGCGCCTCGCGCCCGCCATGCTTGTCGGTCCACAGGACCACCTTGCGCAACCCGTCATTCAACGCCGCCCGCAGATCGTCGCGCAGCGCCACGGGCCAGAGGCCGAAAGTCGGGTGCCGGTTGACCTTGCTGCGCCCACCGGACCTCAGCGCCTCTTCTCCGGTGCGCCGAGTGGTGGCCAGAACCAGAGGATGCGCCTGTCCTTCTGCAGCCTGTGTCAGCCGCGCCACCAGATCGCGCGGGAAAAACGGCGTGTCGGCGGCTGCGGTGACAATGCAATCAGCCCCTTGCGCCGCCGCCCAGTCGAGGCCCGCCAGCACTCCGGCCAGAGGCCCCGCGAACCCCTCAACCGTATCCGGCAGAATCGGCAAGCCCAGATCGGCAAAGCGCGCGGGATCACCGTTTGCATTCAGCGCCAGCCCGCCCACCTGTGGACCCAGCCGGTCAATCACACGAGACAACAGGCTTTGGCCACCGACCCGCAGCAGCCCCTTGTCGCCCCCGCCCATCCGGGTGGCAAGCCCGCCTGCAAGGATGATGCCGAGGGGGTTTCTCGCGCTGTCAGACATCAGCACTCTTCCGTCGATGTTTCTTGTCCTCGACCGCCACGGTCGCCGGATCGACGTCGCGGACCAGCCGGTCCTCACCCGACAGGCACACGAACCGCTGCCCGCGCATCCGGCCGATCAGGGTCAGGCCGATCTCGCGGGCGATCTCAACGCCCCATGCAGTGAAGCCGGAACGGGACGCCAGCACGGGGATGCCCATCATCGCCGTTTTGATCACCATTTCCGAGGTCAGGCGACCAGTTGTGTAGAGTATCTTGTCCTCTGCCTTTTCCCCTTCGGACAGCATCCAACCGGCGATCTTGTCGACGGCGTTGTGGCGGCCCACGTCCTCCATGTAGACCAGCGGGCGGTTCTTGTGGCACAGCACCGTGCCGTGGATCGCCCCGGCCTCAAGATATAACGACGGGGTGCGGTTGATCTTGGCCGCCAGATCATACAGCCACGAGGTCCGGACCGGGACCTGCGGCAGGCGCACATCCTCCAGCCCCTCCATCATGTCTCCGAACACGGTGCCAACAGCGCACCCGCTGGTACGGGTCTTTTTCTTCAGCTTGTCTTCATACGAGGTCTCGCGCGCGGTGCGCACGACCACCGTTTCAAGATCGTCGTCGTAATCGACGCGGGTAATC
The DNA here is from genome assembly GCF_056531745.1 of Ruegeria sp. L12. NCBI lineage: Bacteria > Pseudomonadati > Pseudomonadota > Alphaproteobacteria > Rhodobacterales > Roseobacteraceae > Ruegeria > Ruegeria sp. L12. The sequence continues at coordinate 36,105 of NZ_JBQFMH010000009.1, read as the reverse complement.
TGATCATCCGCCAGCAACATGCCCTGATTGCGCAGAAAGCCCAGCGCCAGATACTCAGGATAATCGCCGATGGTCATCGCGGTCACGATCTCTTGCGCGTTCAGGAAAATCGTCAGCGGGCGCTCCTCGACCACCGAGATCTGGCTGTGCTCACCATTCTGATCCACACCTTCGACCGCACGGGTCAGGCGGGCGGCACCGGGATCGGGCGCGATGAGGTAGTCTGACAGGTCGATTTCGGTGGCCAATTGCAACCCTTTCCCAAGACGTCTACTGCTGCTGGCGTCACCATAGGATTTAGCCATGGCCTCTGCCACATCCAAGTCATACTTCTGGAAAGGTTTTCGGGACGGCACACCGTTCGTGTTCGTCGCCATGCCCTTCGGCCTGCTGTTCGGCGTTTTTGCCACCGAGGCCGGGCTGAATGTCGTGCAGACCCTGGCCTTTTCCGCCACCGTCTTTGCCGGTGCCGCGCAATTCACCGCGTTGCAGTTGCTGCAGGACAACACGCCTACGGTGATCGTTCTGATCTCGGCGCTGGCGGTGAACCTGCGGGTGGCGATGTATTCCGCCTCGCTGACGCCCTATCTGGGGGCGGCGCCGCTGTGGCAGCGCGCCTGCGCGGCCTATCTGATCGTCGATCAATCCTATGCCTGCTCGATCGTTCGATTCGAGAAAGAGCCTGACATGACCGTGCCCCAGCGCATGACCTATTTCGTCGGCACCGTCACACCGATCACGCCGCTTTGGATTCTGGGCACTTATCTGGGCGCGGTTCTGGGGGCGCAAATACCGGAAAGCTGGGCGTTGGATTTTGCCTTGCCGATCACGTTTCTGGCCATGATCGGGCCGATGATGCGCACGCTGGCCCATGTGGTTGCCGCGCTGGTCGCCATCGTGGTGGCCTTGCTGACCGTTGCGGTGCCATTCAATCTTGGTCTGCTGATCGCGGGTGCGGCGGGCATGGTCGCGGGCGCACAGGCCGAACTGATGCTGGAGCGGGCCAAGCCATGACGCAGATCGACCCCATCACCATCTGGATCATCATCATAGGTCTGGCCATCGGCAGCTATCTTCTGCGCTTCACCTTCATCGGTCTGGTCGGAGATCGCCCGATGCCGCCATGGCTGCTGCGCCACCTGCGTTATACCGCAGTGGCCATCATCCCCGCCCTGATCGCGCCCTTGGTGGTCTGGCCTTCGGCCACCGATGGGCAGCCGGACTTGCCGCGCATGGCGGCGGCTGCAGTGGCGCTTTCGGTGGGATATGTCACCAAGAACGTGCTGGCCGCGATCTTTACCGGGGCCGCCACGCTCTATGGTCTGCTCTATCTAGTTGGTTGAGGTCGCTTCGAGCTGATTGAGCCGCGCGTTGTTCTCCGCCAGCCCCTGCTGCAGATCAGCCGAGTCGCTCTCGCGGTATTCCGTGGTGACAACGCCCGGGACATGACCGAACTGATCGGACAGTTTCACCGGATAGAAGGTGGTGCTGATCTGCTCGAACCCCGGCACCTGCTGTAGCAGCTGCGCGGTCGAGTTGGCACAATATGCCCCTGCCACCGGACCCATCTGCTTGGCCAGTTGCAGCGCAATTTCGGCCTGTTGCGGTGTCACCTGGATGGTCTGGATGCGGGCGTAATGCGTCTCGCGCGCGTGGCTGCTGCGATAGGCGCGTTCCACATTCGGAGTGATGCCATAAAGCACGTCATCCTTGATCGGCACCACATCGGCCCGGAAGGACCCGGCAGGGTCGAAGATCACCCGCTCGCTGCCGCTGATCATCAACGAGGTATGCGCACCCGAGCCGGTGCGCGTATTGATCATCGTATAAAGCGTCAGCGTCGATGGCCCCGGATCGCGATAGGATCGGGCGACAATCTCGGACGGATCGGCCTGCGGGCGTTGCGATCCGGCGCAGCCTGCGACGGTCACTGCCAACAGGCAGGCTAACAGAATCCTAAACACGGGTCGGGCGCCTTAATCCGGGATTACGACGCGAAGACAGCCAGGAAAATGCAAAGGAAGAGGATCGCCACCACACACCAGGTGGTGAACTTGATGAACCCGTCAAAGGTTTTGGTCTGAACGGTGATGTCCATCTCGCCGTGCTTGTGATCAGCCATGTGTCTAAGAATCCCAATTCGCGTGTTTGAGATGTTGGATAATGCAAAATGCAGGGCCTGTCACGACGTCATTCGCGCACAGGTGAGGCAAAAACCGAGCATCCGGGATAGCCGAACCCCCAGCGCCATGGCAGTCCGCTGCAGGGGCCGCCACCAAAGCGCACGGCCAGATACATCGCCTCGGCGGTGATCGAATGGACGGATCGGATCTGATCCGGTGTCATGTCGTAGCGTTCGGCATATTCCTCGGCATAGGTCACGCCATGATCTTTGACACAGGCGCGCAGGGCGTCATCGGCGGCGAGGCGAGCGTCAAAGCTGGCCTCGGCCTGCGACGCGCCACCTGCATTGTGATAGGCGCGGTCATGGGTGACGCAGCAATATTCCCAGGGCGGGTGCGCCTCGTAGAGCAGGCTGAACTTGGGGAAGGTCTCGGCCACCAGTCGCCAGCTTGACGACAAGCCGCCCGAACAGCCATCCGTTTCGAACGGGGTCAGATCAGCGTCTTCGATCGAGCTCATCAACGCCCGGTGCGCGGGTATTTCAACACCGCGCATCAGATCCTGCCCGGCAGCAGGCAGCGCGCAACAAGCCAGAATGGCGGCAAACTTAAGGGCTCTCATCGCGCATCTCGGGCTTATCGACGGACAGGCCGAATGTGGTCGCCAGCCACAGCATGAGCCGTTCGCCCGGACCCATCTCGGCGCGGACTCGCAGCACCTCGCGGGCCATCGCCGGACGGTCGGTGATCAGCCCATCAACACCCATCGAGGCCATGGCCGACATCTGCAGCGGGTCATTCACCGTCCAGACATAGATATCCTTGCCAGCCTCATGGACCGAGCGGATCAGGCCCGGCGAAACCGTTGCCGCGTTTACGGCCACGAAATCGCCTTCAAGCCCCGAGAGATTGCCAATCGCCGTCGCCGCCAGCACCCCTGCCCGCCACTCGGGGCGCAGCGCTTTCATCTTCTGCACCGCCGGATATTTCAGCGACATGGTGGCGATGTCTTCCTGCATCTCCAGCTCTTCGACGATCTCGGCAACGCGGTTTTCCAGATCGACGTCGTGGCCGTAATATTTCAGCTCGATGATGACCTTGGACTTACCTTTTGCGGCTTGCAGCACATCGCGCAGTGTCGGCGTGCGTTCCGAGGCGTATTCCGGGCCGAACCAACTGCCGATATCAATCTCGGCCACATCCTCCATGGTCGCGCCCCACACCTTGAGCGGCACGCCCGCCAGTTTCATGAAATCGCTGTCATGAGCGATTATGACCACATCGTCTGCGGTCTCCTGCACATCGATCTCGACCCAATCGGCACCATCCTCAATCGCTTTCAATACCGCTGCCATAGTGTTTTCCGGCCGTATCGCCGCAGCGCCCCGGTGGCCTATGACGTCGGCATGATCCGGCGCCTGAACGCGTTCCAGCAGTTCCTGCCCGGACCAGAGCCCGATCACCAGTGCAACAAGCGCACCACCGACCACCGCATAAAGCGGCGCGCGCAGATTGCCGGGTTCGGGGTGCGGCACCTCGCGGGTCTGAGTGTCGAAGAAACCGTCCAGCAGCACCGCCAGCGCGCCCAGCGCTATCGCCGCAAGAACCAGCCCGGCCAGCGACCAGAGGCCTGCGATGATCAGGCTGTAGATCAGGGCAAACCGCAAATTGGCTGCCCCCTGCAATGGCACAAGGCCGAACAGCCCGCCGACGACAAGCGCGATAAACGACGCAATGGCGACGCGCAGCAGCAGCCACAGGGCCAGTTCGATCTTCAGCCGGCCACGTCTGCCCTGCATGCGTTCGGCGCTGCTGTCAAATGCCTCGGCGGGTTTGCAACCTTCGAACAACACCAGATGCAGCGCCAGCGCCCAGGCCGAGAGCCTGCGGATCAGCACCCAGGCCAGGCTCAGCATGACAATCCCAATCAGCACCACCGCTACCCAGAAGGCAGGGGGGTGAAAGGTAAGGTAATAATTGATGTCGTATTCTGTCAGCGTCCACCACGCAATCACGCCTGCCACCGCCACAAACGGCAGCGCCAGCACCAGCACGCGCAGTATGAAACGCGCCGCAAAGCCGAACAGCGCAGGCAGGCGCGTCAGGATCAGCCGGATCGAGGCACTGCCCGCGCGCCACGGGTCACTCTCACCCATGCGCAGCGATCCGGCCATGACCGAGAAGACAAAGACCTCGGCCAGCAGAAACAGGCTGAGCACCACGACCGCCGCGATGAAGCCCGCGGGCGACAGCAGGAACATGGCGATGTCCTGATCCGTCAGCGCCGCCTGATCCGACAGGGAAACGGCCAGATTGACGGCGATGGCGATGCCCGGCGTGATCAGCGCGACCAGCAGCAAACGCACCGCCAGATAAACCGGCACAAAGACACGCCGCCGCGCCCATGCGCCGCGATAGGCGTTTGTAACGGCTGAGAAATTGGTCACGCAGCACCCTCCTGAATGGTGATCTCATTCAAGGCTGCGAAAGCGTGAATTGCAAGGGTGCGCGTTAGCTGTCTTCCAGATCAGCCGCCAGCCGGAATCCGATGCGATTGGCCGGTTTATCCTCGACCGTCTTGGGCAGGGCGCGCAGCATCACGTTCAACTGGCTGACATGCTGCACCAACTGCGTTTTGGCCCCACCGCCATCCGAGCCGTAGAAGGTGATGACATCGGGGTCGAAATAGCCCATGCCCTCGATCCGCATCACACCGGCATCACCGCCGGTGAAACCCATGGCAACCTCTTGATCGCCATCCAGCGTTTTCTCGAAGTTCTGGATATACATGATCAGCCGCTCATAAGCCCATTGCGCCGGGCTTTTGGTTTCGACCGGTTTTTGCAATGGCTTGGGCAGGTCCTTGTTGCCCGAGGCCGCATTCGGGTTGGCGTGTACTTCGTAGCATCGTGGCAACGCCGCGGATTCCGCCGCCTCGGCTGAGGTTTCGATCTGGTCCTGCATCGCTCTACCCTTTGCGCTGATATTCCCACGCCCCGTCCGCGCGGCGCGTCCGGGTGACTGCTCCAATGTGGTAGAGATGGTTCATATGTGCAACCGCCTCGACCAGCGCGAGGCCGTATTCACCTCCCTTGATCTGGCGCTTGAACAGCGGGGCAAAGCAGTCAGCGGCGGTTTTGGGCTGATCGAGGTCGTTCAGCAAACGATCCAATGCGCCGTGATGATTGTCGATCAACTGACGCATCCGGATCGGCAACCCGGTGAAGGGCAGCTTGTGCCCGCTCAGCACCAGATGATCAGGCCGGGCCAGAGGTTGCAGACGCTCGCAGGCTTCCAGCCAGTCGGCGACCGGATCAGCCATCGGCTCAGTAGCGTAGACGCCCAGATTCGAGCTGATCGAGCTGAGGATCTGATCCCCGGTCAGCACCAGATTGTCGTCGCGGCTCCAGAAGGTGCAGTGTTCGGGCGCGTGGCCATTGCCCATGTGAACATCCCAGTCGCGGCCCCCCATACGGATCACATCGCCTTGCTTGATGCGGGTAAAGCCCAGCGGCATGGGGTAGACGGTGTCGGCAAAGTTGAAGGGACGTTCAGCCATCCGGCCCGCCAGCACATCCGCATCCATCCCGGCGCTGCGATAGTAGTCCAGTGTTTCCTTGGGCCAGTTCTCCTGCACGTCCAGCGTCAACATGCGTGCGAACAGCCATGCGGTGCGGCTGGTCACCAGTTCGGCGCCATGCTCGGACTGAAACCAGCCAGCGTTGCCCACATGATCGGGATGATGGTGCGTCACAACCACCCGGTGGACGGGCTTACCGGCCAAAGGTCCTTCCATCAGGGCCTGCCAGATGCCGCGCGTTTTCTTCGACGACAGGCCAGTATCGACCACCGTCCAGCCGTCGCCATCATCCAGCGCGTAAACATTCACGTGATCCAGCGCCATGGGCAGGGGCAGCCTGATCCACAGGACCCCTTCCGCAACCTCGACCCATTCGCCGGGCGCGGGCGGTTCCTGCCACGGATAGCGCATCACCTGAGGCCCCTCGCCGTCCATCAGACTGCCAACTCATCGGCGCCGAGCGCATAGAGGTCATCCGCCCCGTTCTGCGCCTGCGCCAGCAGACCGGTGTGTTCGGGCAGCAGCGCGTTGATATAGTAACGGGCCAGTTTGGCGCGCGGTCCATCGGGGTCGGCCAGAGCCGCCGACAGGTGATAATGCCCACCCAGCACCCGCGCGAAAGCTTTGAGATAGGCCGACGCACCGGCAAAGCGATTGTTCATGTCCGATTGCGCGACCAGCCATTCGGTTGCTTCCCGAAGCGACTCGGAGGCTTCCCAGACCGGACCGGCAAGTTCCGGCATCGTGGCACGGGCTTTTTCGGCCTGATCCTCGATCTCATCCAACAAGTTCGAGGCCGCCTCGCCCCCGTCCATCATCTTGCGGGCCACCAGGTCCATCGCCTGAATGCCGTTGGTGCCCTCATAGATCGCGGTCACACGGACATCGCGGTAATACTGCGCGGCGCCGGTTTCTTCGATGAAGCCCATACCACCATGTACCTGCACCCCGGTCTCGGACACACGCATGCCGGTCTCGGTCCCGAACGCCTTGCAGATCGGCGTCAGCAGGGCCGCCCGTGCAGCCCAATCGGCCTCACCCGTGGCTTGCGCCATGTCGATCGCGGCGGCATTGGCCAGCATGATCGCCCGTGCGGCAAACACATCTGCACGCATGCTCATCAGCATCCGCCGTACATCCGCGTGGTCGATGATCGTACCCGAGGGCGTCTTGCCCTGCTTGCGCTCTAACGCATAAGCCAGCGCGTGCTGATAGGCACCCTCGGCCACGCCGACGCCCTCACCACCAACGCCCAGACGGGCGTTGTTCATCATGGTGAACATCGCGGCCATACCGCCATGTTCCTTGCCGACCAGCCAGCCTTTGGCCCCGTCATATTGCATCACGCAGGTGGGCGAGCCATGTAGGCCCATTTTGTGCTCCAGCGACACCACCTTCAGGTCATTGGCCACGCCGGGATTGCCGTTCTCATCAGGGATATACTTGGGCACCAGAAACAGCGAAATCCCCTTGGTCCCCGGCACGCCATCGGGCAGACGGGCCAGAACCAGATGGCAGACATTCTCGGTAAAGTCGTTATCGCCCCAGGAGATATAGATTTTCTGACCGGTCACCGAATAGGTGCCGTCGCCGTTATCCTCGGCTTTAGAGGTCAGCGCCCCCACATCCGATCCGGCCTGCGGTTCGGTCAGGTTCATGGTGCCCGACCACTCCCCCGCCATCATCTTGGGTAGATAGAGCGCTTTCAACGCGTCGCTCGCATGATGCTCCAGCGCCTCGATCTGGCCCTGCGTCATCAGCGGGGCCAGCTGCAGCGACAGGCAGGCGGCGCTCATCATCTCGTTCACCGCAGTGGTCATGGTCATGGGCAAACCCATGCCGCCATATTCGGGATCGCCGCTGATGCCGATCCAGCCGCCCTCGGCGATGGCCTTCCAGCCCTCGGCATAACCCGGAGAGGTGCGCAATACGCCATTCTCCAGCCGGGCGGGTTCCAGATCGCCGGGGCGCTGCAGCGGGGCCATGACTTCTTCGCACAGCTTCCCGGCCTCGGTCAGAATGGCGCTGACCACGTCTTCGCTGGCGTCCGAGAACTTCTCGGTCGCGGCGATCTGGTCAAAACCGATCACGTTGCGGAACAGGAATTCATAGTCTGAGATCGGGGCGCGATAGGGCATGGGTTCCCTCTGAGTCTGGCATGTGTGTTGCATGGGGTTGGAATCCCGACCCCACGCCGGTATTCATCTGGGCTGGCACGATTACCTACCGTTACCTGAACTGCAAGCAACCAAAACGCGGCGTCACGACTAATGACCCTTCTCGGCACCCAAGACCTTTCCGCAGATGCCGATGGCATTGCCAAAGCCGCCGACCTGTTGCGGCAGGGGCTGCTGGTCGCGTTTCCGACCGAGACCGTCTATGGCTTGGGCGGTGATGCACGGAACGGCGAGGCTGTGGCCGCGATCTATGAGGCCAAGGGGCGGCCCAGCTTCAACCCGCTGATCGCCCATGTCGCCTCGACCGAGACTGCGAAGCGGTTCGTCGAATGGACAGATCAGGCCGAGCAATTGGCGCAAGCCTTCTGGCCCGGTCCTCTGACGCTGGTGCTGCCGCTGCGCGCCGACCACGGGATATCATCGCTGGTCACCGCCGGATTGGACACTTTGGCCGTCCGCGTGCCCGCACATCCCGCCGCCCGCGCCTTGCTGGCGGCGTTCGATGGCCCGGTGGCCGCGCCTTCGGCCAACCCCTCGGGCCAGATCAGCCCGACCACGGCGGCGCATGTCAGGGCGGGACTGGATGGGCGCATTGCGGCCATTCTGGACGATGGCCCCTGCGGTGTCGGGCTTGAATCCACCATCGTCGGTCTGACTGGCACTCCGGCTCTGCTGCGCCCGGGAGGGGTAGCTCTGGAACAGATCGAAGAGATGCTACAGACGAAGGTGCACCACCATCAGCCGGGTGATCTGCTGACCGCACCGGGACAGTTGCAATCCCATTACGCACCGGATGCGCCGGTCCGTTTGAACGCCGGGTCGCGGCAAGGGGATGAGGTGTTGCTGGGCTTTGGTCCGCTCGACTGCGATCTGAACCTGTCGGAAACCAGCAGCCTGCCCGAGGCTGCCGCCAATCTGTTCGCAGCGCTGCACACGCTGAACGAAACCGGCAGGCCGATTGCTGTGTCGCCGATACCGGACCATGGATTGGGCGCAGCCATCAACGACCGTCTGCGCCGCGCGGCGGCTCCGCGCGACTAGGCGCGGCCAGCGCTGGCAGACAGGGACAGCGGATCAACCCCGAGCGTGGCCAGGGCGGCCTCCCACTTCTCATCATCGGGCACGTCGAAGACCAGTTTCGAGGTCGCTTCGGTGGTCAACCAGCCGTTCATCGCGATCTCATCCTCAAGCTGATCGGGGCCCCAGCCGGAATAGCCCAGCGTCAGCATCGAATTCAGCGGCCCCTTGCCCGAGGCCAGATCTTCGAGCACATCCAGCGTTGCGGTCATGCTGAAATCATCCGATATCCGCATCGAATGCAGGTTCGCTTCGTAATCCGAGCTGTGCAGGACAAAACCACGCGACATCTCGACCGGGCCGCCGAACTGCACCAGACGTTCGCCCACCACGGGAATGAGGCAAGGAATATCGAGCTGTTCCAGCAGAGTCTTGATCCGCAAGTCCGAGGGTTTGTTCACGATCAGGCCCATCGCGCCATCGTCGCCATGACTGCAGATATAAACGACCGAATGCTCGAATCGTGGATCGCCCATGCCGGGCATCGCAATCAACAGTTTTCCCGTAAGGTCCATCAGCAAACATCTCTTGCGCCATAGGATGAACCTAGAATGACCCTGCGGAAGGCGGAATGGCAAGGGATCAGCCGGGATTTCCGTGCATTTCAGCCGGGTATCCGGAACGTGACTTGGCATTCACGCCCGGAATGCGCATGTTCTGGGTATGAAAACGCTTTGGAACTCCACTGCGGCAGTCTTGGCCGCCTGCCTTTGCATTGGTGCTCCTGCCGTTGCGCAAGGGGTCGACAATCTGGTGCAGCTTGAGGTGCTGGATGGGGGCAAAACCGCCAAGGGCACCTATCAGGGTGCATTGCGCCTCACGCTGAAGGACGGGTGGAAGACCTATTGGCGTGCACCGGGCGATGCGGGCATTCCGCCGCAATTCGACTGGAACAGGTCCGGCAATGTTGCGGATATCGCCATCACATGGCCCGCGCCGCATGTATTCGATCAGAACGGGCTGCGCTCGGTCGGGTATGAGGATCAACTGGTCCTGCCGATCGAGATCACGCCCAGAAACCCCGCCAAACCCGTGCGTCTGCGCGGTGAGATGGATCTGGGCGTCTGCAAGGATGTCTGCGTGCCGGGACGGCTGGATTTCGATCACACATTGGACGCCACAGCCGGGCGCAATCCGGCCATCGCCGCGGCCCTCGCCCAACGCCCGTTTTCCGAGCGTGAGGCCGGTGTGGCGGGTGCAACCTGTCATCTGACACCCACGGCGGACGGAATGCAGATCGAGGCGCGGATCACCATGCCCTCGGCGGGCGGTGCCGAGTTTGCCGTGATCGAACCGGGCAACCCGACGCTTTGGGCATCGCAGCCCGAGACCCGCCGACAGGGCAACACGTTGATTGCAAGTTCCGAGGTCATCAGCGCCTCGGGTGGGCCGTTTGCACTGGATCGGTCCGAGGTGCGGATCACCGTGCTCGGGGCCAACCACGCGGTCGATATCCAAGGCTGCAGCGCGGGCTGAGCGGATGGGTCAGACCCCAAAAATCGGCGCTCTGGCCGTGGTCGTGCTTGACGCTCAGGTGTTGCTGGTGCAGCGCAACAAACAGCCCGATGCGGGGCTGTGGGGATTTCCCGGCGGTCACGTGGAATGGGGCGAAACCGTTCTGGATGCTGCCGCCCGGGAATTGCGGGAAGAAACCGGCGTGATCGCCGAACCGACGGCCTATCTCGACAATCTCGATCTGCTGTTGCGTGATGACGCAGAGCTGATCCGTGCGCATTACCTGTTGGTCGGGGTCGCGTGCCGTTATGTCTCGGGCACGCCAGTAGCGGCTGACGACGCGCGGGACGCGCAGTGGTTTCCCGTCGATCAGATCGCTGCTGGAGACCTTCCGATGAGTGACCGCGTGCCCGATCTGCTGCAGCTCGCGATGGCGCAATCAGGCCTCGGCGCGCCCTGACAGGCGCGCATAGAACAGGCTGGAAAGCACCATAGCCAACAGCAGGATCAACGCGCCACCGGCCACGAATACACCAAAGCCCATCTGCAACACGCCCGGACCTTCGGCGGCAGGATAAAAGCGGGACAGTATCGCCATCGGCGCGCCGGTTACGGCAGGCCAGATCATCGAAACGCCCAGCCAGATCGCCAGTGCCGCGCCGGTTGCGCGCACAGCGACACGCACCACCCGATCCGGTGCCCGCAGGGCGCGGCGCATCGATGTCATCGGGCGCGAGATGTCGTTCAGGATGGCCAGTAGCGCAGGCACCAGCAGCAGGATCAGCACCATTCCGAAGCCCAGCCCGTAGACCAGAGTAATCACGGTCGGTTTCAGAAACTGCGCCTGTTGCGAGCTTTCGTACATCAGCGGCGTCAGACCCAGCACTGTGGTCAGAGTGGTCAGCATAACCGGGCGCAACCGGTCCGCCGTGCCTTCGACAATCGAGGGCACCAGCCCGCGTTCCTGCTGATATCCGTCAATCGTGGTCACTAGGACGATCGAATCGTTGATGATGATCCCGGTCATGCCCAGCAGGCCGACAACGGTGAACATGCTCAGCGGCACGCCCCACAGGTAATGCCCCCAGATCGCGCCTACGAGGCCAAAGGGTATGATCGCCATCACCACCAAAGGCCGCGTCCAGCTGGCAAAGACCCAGGCCAGCACCAGATAGATTCCGGTCAGGCACAGGATCAGACCGGTACGGGCTTCGGACAGGAACTCGTCCTCCTGCTCGCTCAGGCCCGCCATACGCCAGTCGACCTGACGTTTGGCGGCAATATCGGGCAGAATCTCTTCGCGCATGGCACGGGCGATTTCGGCGGCCTGCGCCGGATCGTCCTCGGAAATGTCACCGTTCACCGAGATCACCCGCAACCCGTTCTCACGCCGGACCGTCGAGAAGCCCGACTTGCGCTCGACCGAAACGATGTCGGCCAGTGGGACATAGACGCCATCGGGCGTCCGCATCAGCGTGCGTTCCAGGAAATCGGCGGTCAGCTCACCTTCGGGCAGCTCCACGCGGATTTCGGCGCTGCGGGGGCCGTCGGGGAAAGTCGCGGCCTCGATCCCGTTCAACCGGTTTCGCAGCACACGGCCCAGCGCCTCGATCCGGAAGCCCAGCGCTTCGCCCTGTGCGGTCAGGTCCAGAATGAACTCTTCCTTGTCGTAAGCCAGATTATCCTCAAGCGCCGAGACCTCGGGATATTTCGATAGTGCCGCCTGCAGGTCCTCGGATGCGGATTTCAACGTGTTCACATCCGCCCCAAAGAACTCCACATCAATCGCATCACCGCCCGGACCCGAGCGCCAGCCCCGGAAGCTGAGCAATTCAACCTTCGGGTGGCGCGGCACGAAATCCTGCAGCTCACCCACAAATTCAAAGCTGGAATAGGGGCGCAGATCGGCGTCGATCAGCTCGATCGAGATACCGCCCAGCAGATCGCCATCCTTGCCGTCCGCCGCGCGCAGGCCGTACCCGGCAGAGCCGCCGACCTCGGCCAGAACATATTCGATGGGGTTGCGGCCATGACGTTCTTCGTAGACCTGCCCCAGCTCTTCGGTGGCCTGCTGCACCATGCGCATCATTTCCAGCGTTTCCGCGCGGGTGGCCCCTTCAACCATGATGAAGTTGCCGGTGACCGAGCCGCGTTCCGGCGCGTTGAAGAACCGCCAGTTCACGTCACCCCGGATGAACAGCGCAAGCTGACTGGCCAGAATAACCACCATCAGGGCAACCACCACATAGCGCGCCCAGACGACCCAGGCGACGAGCGGGCGGAACAGGTGATCGCGCACCCAGCGGAAGCCCCGGTTAACGATGCGGTTGGGCCAGTCATACCAATGTTCCTTGGCCGAATGGGTGATGGCATGGGCCATGTGGTTCGGCAGGATCAGGAAACATTCGATCAGCGAGGCGATCAGGACCGCAATGACGGTGAAAGGAATGTCACGGATCAACTCTCCGAACCGGCCGCCGATTGCGGTGAGGCCAAAGAAGGCAATGACGGTGGTGACGGTCGCCGCAAAAACCGGCATCGCCATGCGGCGGGCGGCGCGTTCGGCAGCGACCATCGGGGCCTCACCCAGACGGCGGGCGCGGAAATCGGCGTGCTCGCCCACCACGATGGCGTCGTCCACCACGATGCCCAGCGTGATGATCAGACCGAACAGCGACACCATGTTGATCGACAGCCCGCCCAGATACATCAGCGCAATTGCCGCCGACATCGCCACCGGAATACCGGCAGCCACCCAAAAGGCGATCCGGGCGTTGAGGAACAAAAACAGCAGGCAGACCACCAGCCCGAGCCCGACCAGGCCATTGTCCACCAGAATATCCAGACGGTCGGTGATGGCCTGTGCGCGGGTTCGGATCAGCTCGACCGTGATGCCTTCGGGCAGGCTGGCCTGTATCTCGGCCACCACATCCTCGACATCACTTTGAATTCCGATGGCATCGCCCAGATTGGAGCGATCAACGCGGATCGACATCGCCGGATTGTCGCCCACAAAATAGCTGCGGTTGCGCGTCACCCCTTCGATCCGGATCTGCGCCACATCGCCCACAACCAGCTTCGAGCCATCGTCGAAGTTGCGCAGGGCGATGCCTTCGATCTCTTCCGGGGTGCGTTTTTCAACCCCCGTCCGAATCCGCGCATTGGCGCCCGTGACATCGCCCGCAGGGTTTGCCGTGACTTCGGCAGCAATGGCCGTTGCAATATCCGAAAGCGAGATATCATTGGCGATGAGTTGCGCCGTGGGCACTTCGACCACCACGCGCGGCGCGGCCAGACCCCGGATCGTGGTGCGTGTGACGCCAACCGCGAACAGGCGGCTGATCAGTTCATCGGTGAACTTGGCCAGTTGCTCGGCTTCGATGGGGCCGGTGATGACAACATCCGTGACGCGATCGCGCCAAGCCCCGCGCCGGATCGTCGGTTCCTCAGCATCCTCAGGCAGATTGGTGACGCCGTCGACGGCGGTCCGCACTTCCTCGACGGCGCGGGACATGTCCCAGTTGGGCTCAAACTCCAACCGAACTTGCGCCAACCCTTCGCGCGAGGTCGATTCAGTGCTGGCCACGCCTTCGACTGCCAACAGCGCCGGTTCGAGCAGTTGGACGATGCCGTTATCGACATCCTCAGGGCCTGCCCCTTCCCATTCGACATTCACATCGACACGGTCAAGGATCACATCTGGAAAGAACTGCGCCCTCATGTTCGGGATCGCCGCGATGCCCAGCACCAACATGACCAGCAGCAACAGATTGGCCGCCGTGCGGTGCCGGGTAAAATAGCTCAGGATACCACCCGCCGCACTGGGAATGTCGCGGATCATGACGCCTAGCCCCCGGCCCGGTTGTCATCAAGACGGCGCACCAGGGATGCCGGAACCTTTGCTGCGCTCAACTGACCCAATGCCTGCGCCTTGTCTTCTTGCGACATCGCATCGCTGGCTTCGACCTGCGCGACAAGCTGCGCGCGTTTTTCATCCGAAAGCTCGACCAGCCCCGGATCAATTTCGGCGCTGGCCTCGATCCGAAGGGGCCGCACGCGCACACCGGAACCGAGCAGAGGGGTGCGTCCGACCACCACCTCCCGACCTTCCAGACCGTCGCCGCGCAGCAACACCTCGTCCGCCTGACGGCGGATCAGTTGCACGGCCAAAAGCTCCAGCCGGTCATCCGGGCCAAGGACCAGAACATTGCCCATGGCATCCAGAACCGAGGACGGCAGCCGCACCACATTCTCCAGCGGCTGTTCCTCTATCGAAACGGTGACGAAATCCCCCGGCTTGAAGCCGGGCGCGTCGTCGAGGCGGGCATAGATCAGACGCCCGGTCTGCCCTTCGCCCGCTGCACCGCTGTCGCGGCTGATCCGGCCCGTGGCGGTCAGGTCCGCTCCGGTGACCTCAAGCGAGACGGTAACCGGTGCCGCGATCAAAGCACCCTGCGCATCCAGCAGCCGCACGAACTGAGCGGTCGAAACCCGGAAGGCAACCTCAAGCGCGTTGGGGTCCACCAGTTCCGCCAGCTTTTCATTCGCGGCCACCAGATGCCCCTCGACCAGCGTGACGCCGGTCAGTGTCCCATTAAACGCGGCATGGATCGTCATGTCTTCCAGATCGCGCTCGGCCCCTTCCAGCGCGATGCGGGCGCGGGCGAACAGCGTGGTGGCCTGATCCACGCGCGATTCGGCCTGCGCCAAAGCGATCCTGCGGGCCAGAACCGCCTGATGGGCTGATGTAGCGGCCAATTCCGCCTCTTCCACGCTGGCAGCAGCCCCGACGCCGCGCGTCTGCAGGTCCTGTTGACGTTGCAGCGCCCGGTCGCGCAGTTCGGCCTGCGCCTCGGCCGATTTCAACTCGTCCTGCGCCAACAGCAGTGAGCGTTCGGCATCGCGCTCTTCAAACTGGGCATCCAGAAGATCGGATTTGGCACGGTCCAATGCCGATTGCATATCGGCAGGGTCCAGTTCAACCAGAAGCTCACCCGCTGTCACGGTGCCGCCATCTTCGAAATCTTCCGCCAATGACACGACACGCCCGCCCAAAGCGGCACGCAGTTCCAGCCGTCGGCGGCTTTGAATCTGGCCGAACGCTTCCAGTTGCGGGGTGACGGTTTCCGGTTCGGCGGTGCGGACGGTGACGGCAAAGATACGTTCCCGCGCCTCAGGAGGTTGCTTGTCCTTGGCCAGCACATCCTGCACCGCGCCCGAGATCATCTGTGCGGCCACAAGCAACAGGCCCAGCGTCAGAAACGCCAGAAACACCCCAACAAGGCTTTGCCGCAGAAATCGCATCGGTCGTTACCCTCAGGTCGCATATGCTGCCTACCGCAAAGGTAGCCGGGTCGCAAAAAATGCCAAGCCACAAAGCGGTTATGATGCGTTAAACGCAGAACCAGTCTACTTCCGTCGCAGGTGTTCGTCCAATCTGGGCATTATTTCCACGAAATTGCAGGGCCGGTGGCGATAATCGAACTGTTTTTCCAAAATCGCATCCCATGCGTCCCTGCAGGCACCCGGGCTGCCCGGCAGCGCAAACAGATAGGTCCCGCCCGCCACGCCGCCCGTGGCGCGCGATTGCACTGCCGAGGTGCCGATCTTTTCCATCGACACGATG
This sequence comes from Ruegeria sp. L12, assembly GCF_056531745.1. Classification (NCBI taxonomy): domain Bacteria; kingdom Pseudomonadati; phylum Pseudomonadota; class Alphaproteobacteria; order Rhodobacterales; family Roseobacteraceae; genus Ruegeria; species Ruegeria sp. L12. The sequence continues at coordinate 20,067 of NZ_JBQFMH010000009.1, read as the reverse complement.
GTGAACACGGTGCCAAAGGCCTCGATCTCTTTCTCATAGACATCGCGATGCGCCTCGACCGTCACATCGCGGCCCGTCAGGCCGGTGCCGCCGGTCGAGATCACAACGTCGATCCCCGGATCGGCCACCCAAGTGCGCAGCTGATCCGCAATCTCGGCGCGTTCATCCCTGATGATCTTGCGATCGGCCACCGAATGGCCTGCCTTTTCGATCCTATCGACAAGGGTCTGCCCCGAGCGGTCCTCGTCCAGCGAGCGGGTGTCCGATACGGTCAAAACCGCGATACGGACGGGTATGAACTCCATGCTTTCGTCAATGCGTGACATGTGGCGTCAGGACCTTTCCATAATTGCGAGCCGGATAGCCAGGGCTGTGAAAATCCCGCTGGTGACATAGCCCAGAATTCGCGAGGCGCGCGGATTGCCGATCAGCATCCGTCCCGCACCCCCGGCGAAAATGCCGACGAGCCCGTTCACCACAAACCCGCCAACACCAAGTATGATTCCATAAATCAAAAACTGCGCCAGCACCGAACCCTTCTCCGGGTCGATAAATTGCGGGATGAAGGCAAGCACAAACAGAATGACCTTGGGGTTGGTCAGATTGACCAGCATTCCATCCCGAAACGCGTAACGCGTGGGTCGGTTCGAAGCGTCGGCCGAGATCGCACCGTTCCTGAACGCACCCCACGCGAGATAAAGCAAATAACCCACACCGACCCAGCGGATCATATCGAACAGCCACGGCAGGGTCGCCACCGCTGCACCAAGGCCGAGACCGGCAATCAGAACATGTACCATTCCGCCAGCGGAGACCCCGGCACTTGCGGCAAGCGCAGGGCGTGGACCCGCGCGCAAGCCTTGACCAAAACAGAACATCATATCCGCGCCGGGTGTCATGTTGAGCGCCAGCGCGGCAGGGATAAAAGCCAGCAGCGTAACCGTTTCGATCAAATGCTCACCTCGAACCAATGTACTTTCGGGCCCAGATTGGCGATCTGGGTGCGACCGATTGTGCCGCGATATCCCCAGCTGTCGTGGATATGCCCGCAAAAGACATGGTCGGGCTGCAGCCGTTCCACCGCATCCCGCACCGCCACCGACCCTACGGACAGTCCTTGCGAGGTGGTATCGCCATGGCCTTTCGGCGGAGAGTGCACGATCAGGATATCCGCAGCGTTGCAGCGGTCCAGCAGCTCTGCCGCCTCTCCCTCGGTCAGATCGCAGGACCAGTCGCCGAAGGGCGTCACAGGCACACCATAGCCCAGCCCAAACAGGCGCAGACCGTCCAAGGTCATACCCGTCCCATGTAGAACATGCGCACCATCCGGCGCGGCGGCTGCAAGTTCCTCGGCGCTTTCGGCATTGCCCGGCACCAGAACCAGCGGCGCGGTTATGCCCGAGAGCATACCCATCGCCTCATCCAATCCCTGTCGCCCGTTGCAGAAATCTCCGGCCCCGATGACCAGATCGGCCTCGGTGCTGGCGGCCACCAGATCGGCGGCCCGGCTGCGCGCCATGTGCAGATCAGAGAATGCCAGAACCCTCATGCCCCGGCCCTCAGCCGCGCTTGCAGGTCCAGCAGATCGGCCCAGGCCTGACGTTTCATCTGCGGTTGCCGCAGCAGGTAGGCCGGGTGGAACATCGGGATCACCGGCAGGTTCAGCGCCTGATCCCAGTTGCCCCGCAGCCGCGTGATGCCGCGTTTGCCCAGCACGGCCTGACAGCTGATATTGCCCATCACCACAAGCACCTCGGGTTTGGCCAAGGCCACGTGGCGTTCGAGGAACGGCTTCATCATGCCGATCTCTTCCGGCTTGGGGTCGCGGTTTTGCGGCGGCCGCCACGGCAGGACGTTAGTGATATAAACACTCTCGCGCCGATCCAGATCAATCGCCGCCAGCATGCGGTCCAGCAATTGCCCGGCGCGCCCGACAAAAGGCTTGCCCTCGCGATCCTCTTCGCGACCGGGTGCCTCGCCAATGATCATCACCCGCGCACCGGGGGTGCCATCGGCAAACACCAATTGCCGCGCACCGCGCTTCAGATCGCACAGGCCGAAGGACTCCATTGCCGCACGCAATTCGCCCAGCGACCCGGCCGATTTCGCTGCGTGTCGCGCAACCTCTGCCGGATCGACCTTTTCAGGCGCCTCGGGTGCAGATGCCGCCTTGGCCGCAGCGGGCTTCTTTGCCTTCGGCGCTTTGTCCGGCAACGCGTAGCGGTCGATCGGCGCATCCGCGATCGCATCCGTTGCGCCCAGCTCGATCTGCCATTCCAGCAGCGCCCGCGCGGTATGATAGTCCATGCCCGATTCCATACCCCTCAATCTAACCAGCTTTTGATCGAGGGAAAGCGAATAGACCTTGCCACAGCCCCTGCACGGGTCGACCATGCGGATATTCATGCTGTTGATCCTGCGAATCCTAATAGTCGGACTGTTGCTGACCCCCGTCAGCGACCCGGCGCAGGCGAGCTTTCACGACCGGCATGGTCAATGCCGCGCCGGTCAGTTGCAATGCGGCCGCAATTGCTGCCCCGCTGGTCAACGCTGCAGCTTTGATGGCCGCTGTATCCCGCCCGGCCACACCTATTGCGGCGGCGGGCGCACCTGCGGCCCGTTCGAACGTTGCGTCGCGGGCGGCACCCGCTGCGCGCCTGCGGGGGTGAACAAATGCACCTCGCGTCTGGATTGCCCCGGAGGCAGCTTCTGCAACGGACGCGGAGAATGCGAACGCACCACACCGGACTTCGAGCCCGCCCCGGCCACCACATGCGCGGATGGCCGGACCTGTGGGCCCGGCTCATCCTGCTTGCCGGAGGGCGGATGCTCGCGCCCCGGATGGTTTCTGTGCGAAGAAACCGGATCGCAATGCCGCCCGGGCTTCAAATGCTCAACGCATCAGGGATGTGTGCCGATCAAGGCCATCGACTGCGGCTATGGCAAATGGTGCAAACCCGGCGAACAATGCCTGCCCGAGGGTGGATGCGAGAAACTGCCCGAAGGGTCGGAACCTTAGGTTGCCTCTGCCCGCGTGGCTTCCTATAAGCGGTCCGATTGTCAGACAGGAGCCCGCCCATGCGTTTCGCCCATCGTCATCTTCTTGGCATCGAGCATCTGTCGCAATCCGATATCACCGCCATTCTTGATCTGGCCGAGACATATGTCGACCTGAACCGGCAATCGGCCAAGCATTCGGACGTGCTGTCAGGGCTGACGCAGATCAACATGTTCTTTGAAAACTCGACCCGCACGCAGGCCAGTTTCGAGATTGCAGGCAAGCGGCTGGGTGCGGATGTGATGAACATGGCGATGCAGGCCAGTTCGATCAAAAAAGGCGAGACGCTGGTCGACACGGCGCTGACGCTGAACGCGATGCATCCCGATCTGCTGGTGGTACGCCATCCGCATTCCGGCGCGGTGGATCTGCTGGCGCAGAAGGTGAACTGTGCCGTGCTGAACGCGGGCGACGGACGGCATGAGCATCCGACTCAGGCGCTGCTGGACGCGTTGACCATTCGCCGTGCCAAGGGCCGCCTGCACCGCCTGAACATCGCGATCTGCGGAGACGTGGCACATTCGCGCGTGGCGCGGTCGAACCTGATCCTGCTGGGCAAGATGGAAAACCGCATCCGGCTGATCGGCCCGCCGACGCTGGTGCCGTCTCAGTTCGCCGAATTCGGGGCCGAGATTTATGACGACATGAACGAGGGTCTTAAGGACGTCGACGTCGTGATGATGCTGCGCCTTCAGCGCGAGCGGATGGACGGCGGGTTCATCCCCTCCGAACGTGAATATTATCACCGCTATGGGCTGAATGCCGAAAAGCTGGCGCTGGCCAAGCCGGACGCCATCGTCATGCACCCCGGCCCGATGAACCGCGGGGTCGAGATCGACGGCACGCTGGCCGACGACATCAACCGGTCGGTCATTCAGGAACAGGTCGAGATGGGCGTTGCCGTCCGCATGGCCGCCATGGACCTGCTGGCGCGCAACCTGCAAGAGCCCGCATGAGCGACCTGACCATCGCCCCCCATGAACGCGGCGTGATCCGCCTGTTCGCGCTGGACATGCGCCCGGAAGAGGCGAATTTCCTGCGCGAGCCGGGCGCCGCTGATCAGGTGCTGGGCGTTAAGGGGCTGGACCCCGAGCAGATCGACATCTTCCCTGTGGTCGACCTCGAAGACCTCGGGCTTTATGGCTATCTGAGTGAAGGCTGCGGTGTCTCCGAGGACCAACTGGATCGCACCACGCTTGAGGCCGTTGACGGCTGGGTGATGGTCGTGCGCAGCGCCGCGTTTGGTGGCCGACCGGCAACCCTGTCGCTTGATCCGCGCCTGCGCCTGATCGGCCTGTTCACCGAAGAGGCCACAAACTGGACTGGCGGCACAATCGAGACCGACAGCGCCAAACCGTTCTCGGCCCAACAGATCCCATTGGTCGGAGACCAACCGCGCCGCATCGGTTCATTCGTGGTTGCCCTGCTGATCCTGATCGCCGTCGGAGGTGCCCTGTGGCTGATCCTGTGACTTTTACCCCCGACAAGGGGTCCTATATTCGCACCAATACCTGGCTGGCCGCTTTTGCGATGGCAGGCGCGATGGTGGTGCTCTGGCTGATCGGCAATCCTTATGTCTGGACCGGCGCACCTGCCGGTCTGGCCGCTGTCGGCATTCGCGCATGGTATCTGGCCTCGGAAGAGCTAACCGCAACGTGGGAAATGACCGACACCACCCTCTCTGGCCCCGGTCCGCACAAGGTGGCGCTGAACCAGATTCAATCCGTCAACATCATGGGCAGCTTTGTCCAGATCGTCACCAAAAGCGGTGACAAACACCTGATCAAATACCAGGCGAACCCCGCCGCCGCCAAAGCCGCGATCGAAAGGGTCATCGGATGAGTGGGGAATGGTGGCGCAGGAACATACCCGAAACCGAAGAGGTTTTGTGGGTCGGGCAATCTGATCAGGGGTATTTTCCGCCTCGTCTTGCTCTGCTCTACAAGGCCGGGATTGCGCTTTTGTTGATCGTCTGGATCATCAGCCCCTGGATTATTGAGGCGCCTCAGGATTTCTGGAAAATTCTGTTCTGCACTGTTGGATATGTGTTTTTCCTTTGGGCAGACAGATTTCTCCGGTCTCAACGTGTATATGTTGTAACCACAAGCAAAGCTTGGGAGTTCAACAAATCAGTCAGGTCAAAACATCTGAAAATCAGCCCTTTCCTGAATTTCTCAAAATCACGCCGGGCGATCGCGTTTAGCCGCCACCCGCTTTTTTCGTTTGACCATCTATCCGATACCGATGCCGCATTGAAGGCGTTGACCCAAGCCCGAGAGGCCTCGACATGACTTCTGTAGTTTTCACCAATGCCCGCCTGATCGACCCCGAGGCAGGCACGGACAGCACGGGCTGGCTGCAAATCTCCGATGGCCGGATCGCGGCGCGCGGCGACGGCGAAGCCCCGTCCTCAGACGCGCAGGTCATTGATTGCGGTGGGCACTGTCTGGCCCCAGGCATCGTCGATATCGGCGTCAAGGTCTGCGAACCCGGCGAGCGGCATAAGGAAAGCTACAAATCAGCGGGTCTTGCGGCAGCCGCCGGGGGGGTCACCACCATCGTCACCCGCCCCGATACGCTGCCCTCGGTCGATACGCCCGAAACGCTGGAATTCGCGACCCGGCGTGCGCAGGCGGATGCGCCGGTCAACGTGTTACCGATGGCTGCTCTGACCAAGGGGCGCGAAGGGCGTGAAATGACCGAGATCGGGTTCCTGCAGGACGCAGGCGCCGTGGCGTTCACCGATTGCGACCACGTCGTCACCAATACCAAGGTGTTATCCCGCGCCCTGACCTATGCGAAGTCCTGCGGCGCACTGGTGATTGCGCATCCGCAGGAACCGGGGCTGAGCGCCGGGGCCGCCGCCACCAGCGGCAAGTTCGCCGCGCTGCGCGGGCTACCTGCAGTCTCACCCATGGCGGAACGGATGGGTCTGGACCGGGACATTGCGCTGCTGGAAATGACCGGGGCCGCCTATCACGCAGACCAGATCACAACCGCCCGCGCCCTGCCGGCGCTGGAGCGTGCCAAGCGCAACGGTCTGGACATCACAGCCGGAACCTCGATCCATCATCTGACGCTGAATGAGCTGGACGTGGCCGACTATCGCACCTTCTTCAAGGTCAAGCCGCCGCTACGGTCCGAGGATGACCGGCAGGCCGTGATCGAGGCTGTGCGGACCGGGCTGATCGACATAATCAGTTCGATGCACACCCCGCAGGACGAGGAAAGCAAGCGCCTGCCGTTCGAAGAGGCGGCCTCGGGCGCGGTGGCGCTGGAAACGCTGCTGCCCGCGGCGCTGCGGCTGTATCATTCCGAACAGCTTGACCTGCCGACCCTGTTCCGCGCCATGGCGCTGAACCCGGCGAAACGGCTGGGTCTGGAAAGTGGCCGACTGGCCGAGGGCGCGCCTGCCGATCTTGTGCTGTTCGACCCGGATGTGCCCTTTGTGCTGGACCGGTTTGCCCTGAAATCGAAATCGCAGAACACACCGTTTGACGGGCAGCGGATGCAGGGTAAGGTCACCGCAACCTACGTGGCCGGAAAAGAAATCTACCGGAGAGCCTGATGCCCTTCATCGACAGCACCATGACCCAACTGATCCTGTGGGCGGCTCTGGGTTATCTCATGGGATCGATCCCGTTTGGCATGGTCATTGCCCGGGTGATGGGGCTGGGCAATCTGCGCAATATCGGGTCGGGCAATATCGGCGCAACCAATGTGCTGCGGACCGGCAACAAGGCAGCGGCGGCGCTGACCCTGCTGCTGGATGCGGCAAAGGGGGCCGTCGCAGTGTTGCTGGCACGGGCGCTGGCCGGAGAGGACGCGGCACAGATCGCCGCTTTGACCGCCTTCATCGGCCATTGCTTTCCGGTCTGGCTGGGGTTCAGGGGCGGCAAGGGCGTCGCCACGTTCATCGGGCTCTGGCTGGCACTGGACTGGCGCGTTGGTCTTGCCTGCTGCGCAACCTGGCTGGTGGCCGTCGCAATCTGGCGCATTTCATCTGTTGGTGCCCTGGCCGCAGCGGCATTGTCCACGGCATGGATTATGCTGCTGACCGATGGCAGCACTTTCATACTCGGGATCGTGCTGACCCTGCTGATCTACTGGCGGCACAGCGCCAATCTGGCCCGGATCAAAGCCGGGACCGAACCCAAAATCGGAAAATCGTGACCCTCTCGGATCGCGTCGCAAACGCGCTGGCCCATCTGCCTGCGGGCACCTTTACGGGCACCGCCGAGCAGCGGCGTTATGTGGTGTCGCATCAGATCATGGCGGGCGGAAAGTCGCATAAACTGGTCGCGCATCAGCTTGGCGGGCCGGACTATATCAGCCTGAACCTCTATCTGACACAGCGCAGCGGCCCCCTGCTGCGCCCCTGTGAGATGCCCGCCGAAAAGGTGACCGCCTTCGTTCTGGCCCTGGTCCCTGACGTGCGCGAATGAACAGGTTCTATTCGCGCGCGCACAATCACAATTGATTGCTTTGAACGTGAACAGAGCACTGCCCAATTGGGTGCTGTGACAGCCAATTACCGGCTTCGCAAAAACAAATCCGGTTCGCCGGAGCAAAATTGAGTTGCTCGAACGCGAGCCTATTCACGAAAGGTGAACACAATGAACAAGTTCAAATCCCTCATCGGCGGTGTCGCACTGTCCGTTGCCGTCGCAAGCACCGCTCTGGCCGCTGGCGTTGAACTGAACGCAAGCTCGACCGGTCTGGCGCTGCAGGGCTATGACCCGGTTGCCTACTTCACCGTCGGCGAAGCCACCAAAGGCAGCTACAAGATCACCGCGCTGCACAATGAAGCACTGTACCGCTTTGCTTCGGAAGAAAACAAAGCAGCCTTCGAAGCGAACCCAGAGGCATACCTGCCCGCATATGGCGGCTACTGCGCCTTCGGCACCGCGATGGGCTTCAAGTTCGACGGTGACCCGAACTACTGGAAAATCGTTGACGACAAGCTGTACCTGAACCTGTCGGCCGACATTCAGGAACGCTGGGAAGGCGACATCCCGGGCTTCAACGAACGCGCTGACGCCAACTGGAAAGAAATCGCAAGCAAGACCCCTGCGGAACTGCAAGAGCAGTAAACCGCTCATAGACTACTGCGCTTCGGCGGCGGATCGCATCCGCCGCCGTTTGCCGTTTGAAGACCTCAGCGCAGGACCTATCTGAAACAGCAGATAAGTGTCCGGTTTCAACGGGCCAGCGGCATCTGGCACATCAGTCTGCGCGCATTCAGTTCGGAATAGATGATTACGTGATGATCCGGTCCAAAGGCCGGGTCGTATCTGTCGGTATATGGCCGCGCGGCTGACCCGCCGCGGCCGGACCTTGAGCGAAAGGACTAATAAGATGACAGCTAAACTGGTAGTGTTCACGACTGTCGCGACCTTGGCGGCAGGATCGGCGATGGCGCAAGCCTCGGGCAACTGGACCGGGTTTTATGGCGGTGCCCAGCTGGGCTATGCCGATATCGACACCGACCTGTCCGGCGTCGACGGGGACGGCGTGATCGGTGGTATCATTCTGGGTTATGATTATGACCTGGGCGACTGGGTTGTCGGGGGCGGATTCGACTATGACTGGACCGATGTGGACCTTTCGGGTGCCGCCACGGTCGAGAGCGTCTGGCGCATCAAGGCGCGCGCCGGTTACAAGGTGAACCCGCAAGGGTTACTGTACGGGACCGCAGGCTATGCAGACGCGGATACCGATACGCTGGGCAGTGACAACGGCTGGTTCATCGGCGCAGGTTATGAACAGATCGTGGCGCCCAATATCAGCGTCGGCGGAGAGCTGCTGTATCACGAGTTCGACGATTTCAATTCAAACGGAGTGGATGTGGACGCCACCACGTTCCAACTGCGCGTGGCCTACCGGTTCTGAGGTCAGCCTATCGAGCCCGGCGCGGCTGCCGGGCTCAGCCTTTTAAGGCTCCAGTATCGTACTGCCGGTGGTCTGACGCGCCTCAAGGGCGCGATGGGCCTCGGCCACCTGATCCAGTGGGAAATGCTGGTCGACATGGATTTTGACCTCACGCCCTTCCACCTTGCCAAACAGCCGCCGCGCCATCGCCTGACAGACCGCATGATCGGCAATATGGGTGAACAGCGTCGGACGAGTGATCTTCAGTGATCCCCGCTGGGCCAGCATCCCCAGATCAAAAGGCGGAACCGGCCCCGAGGCATTGCCAAACGAAACCATCATGCCCAGCGGTTTCAGGCAATTCAGCGACCCTTCGAACGTATCCGCGCCGATCGAGTCCATCACGACATCCACGCCCTTGCCGCCTGTGATCTCGGCCACGCGCTGCACGAAATTCTGGGTCCGGTAGTTGATGCAATGGGCGGCCCCGTTGAATTGCGCAAGGCTGCATTTCTCATCGGTCCCCGCGGTGCCGATCAGGGTGATCCCCTCGGATTTCGCCCATTGGCAGGCGATCAGCCCCACCCCGCCCGCAGCGGCATGAAACAGCACCGTATCCCCGCGCCGCAACGGCGTGGTGCGGTGAAACAGATATTCCACCGTCATACCCTTCAGCATCATCGCCGCGGCAGTCCGGAACGAGATGTTTTCGGGCAGCGGACAGACCTGCGCGGCGGGCATCACGCGTGCTTCACTATAAGCCCCCGGCGGTCCGGCCGCATAAGCGGCCCGTTGGCCGGGTACAAGATGGGTGACGCCTTCGCCAACTGCCTCGATCACACCCGCAGCTTCCATGCCCAGAGCGTGGGGCAAATCCAGCGGATAAAGCCCGCTGCGCTGATACACATCGATGAAGTTCAACCCGCAAGCGTGATGCCGGATACGGACCTCGCCCGGACCCGGTTCACTCAGTGGGCGATCCTCGACCCGCAGAACTTCTGACCCGCCGGTTTCGTGTATGACCACGGTGCGTGCTGTTTGCTGCATGACTGCCTCCCTTGCCTGTTGAAACAAAGCTAACACGCCTGCGCGACAGGGCAATCCTTGCGGTCGCGCAAGGGTGATCGGGCAAGTTTTTGCAAGATGTGCTATACTATCACAAGACGTTGCCGGCTGATCCGGTCACGAGCCTTCGCCACACCGGATACATCCCGCGGCGCACCCATGCCAAAGAGGGGATGATGATGGACAAGACAATTGGTAACCCTGTCAGCTGGGTCGCCCGTCAGATGCGGGCCACCAGCGACCACGTTGCAGAATCGGTCAGCGAAATCGGCAGTGCGGACACCAACGCAATGCCGGTGGTACATACGCTGACCCTGCAAGACCTGCGTGCCTGCCTGAGGGCGGGTTACGAGGATTTTCTGGAAACCCGTGCGGACGCGGTTTTCGTGGTCCTGATCTACCCGATTGCCGGGCTTTTGATGTTCGGGATCGGGCTGAACAAGGACATGGTACCGTTGCTGGCACCGCTGATCGCGGGCTTTGCTCTGGTCGGACCGGTTGCAGCGGTCGGGCTTTATGAAATCAGCCGCAAGCGGGAACAGGGTGGCGAGGTCCACTGGCTGGACGCGTTCGGGGTGTTTCGATCCCCGTCTTTCGGGGCCATTCTGGCGCTGGGGTTCTATCTGGTCATGTTGTTACTGATCTGGCTGATGGTCGCGCAGGCGATCTATGCGCAGACACTCGGGCCCGAGCCTCCGGCCTCGCTTATGATCTTCCTCACCGAAGTGTTCACCACAGGCGCGGGCTGGGCGATGATCCTGATCGGAACCGCCACGGGGTTCCTGTTCGCGCTGGTCGCACTGGCGCTGAGCGTGGTCAGCTTTCCGCTGCTGCTGGACAAGAAGGTGGGCGTGCCGGTGGCCGTTGTCACTTCGGTCCGCGTATTGCGGCACAACCCGCGCGTGATCCTGACATGGGGCGCCATCGTGGCCGCCTTGCTGGTGCTGGGATCGGTGCCGATGCTGCTGGGGCTGATCGTGGTGATGCCGGTTCTCGGCCATGCCACATGGCACCTGTATCGTCGGGCTGTCGCCTGACCGCCCGAACGCAGGATCAGCCAGCGACCTTTAGAACGATCTTGCCGATATGGCCGGAACTTTCCATCCGCGCATGGGCGGCGGCGGCATCGGCCAGATCGAACTCGGAATCCATCACCGGCGCGACTTTCCCTGCCTCAAGCAGGGGCCAGACGGCCTCGCGCAGGTCCTGCGCAATCCGCGCCTTGGCCAGATCGCTTTGCGGCCGCAGGGTGCTGCCGGTCAGGGTCAGACGCTTGACCATCATCAGGGCAAAATTGACCTCAACCTTGGGCCCCTGCAAAAAGGCGATCTGTACCAGCCGCCCATCCTCGGCCAGCGCCTTGATGTTACGGGGAATATAGTCGCCGCCCACCATGTCGAGGATCAGGTTCGCGCCGCCTTCGACGCGCATCGCGGCCACGAAATCCTCGTCACGGTAATTGATCGCTTTTTCCGCGCCCAACTTCACGCAAGCCTCGCATTTTTCAGCCGAGCCCGCCGTGGCAAACACTCGGGCACCAAAGGCATTTGCCAATTGAATGGCAGTCGTACCGATACCGCTTGAACCACCATGGACCAGAAACCGCTCCCCCGGTTTCAAGCCACCAAGGGTGAAGACATTGGACCAGACGGTAAAGAAGGTCTCGGGCAGGCAGGCGGCGTCTTTGAGGCCCATGCCCGCAGGCACCGGCAGGCAATGCGCGGCGGGTGTGGCAACGTATTCGGCATAGCCGCCGCCGGGCAACAGTGCGCAGACCTGATCGCCCACGGCCGGACCTTCCACACCCGAACCGATCGCAACGACCTCGCCCGAGGCTTCCAGCCCGGGCAAATCGCTGGCCCCCGGAGGTGGATCATAGGCCCCGGCCCGTTGCAACGCATCCGGGCGGTTCACACCGGCATAAGCCACCTTCAGAACCACCTGACCTTCGGCCGGTTCCGGTATCGGGCGTTCGGTCAGTTGCAGAACATCCGGGCCACCCGGCTGAGTGATCTCGACAGCGCGCATCGTCTGGGTCATGGGCAATTCTCCTTTGCCCAATGCCTAGCAGGCGGTCGCGCAGAGGCCCAGCGACAAGTGCGCGTGCCGAGGCTATTTTCCCGAGGACAGCGAACCGGGCAGATTTTCCGGCATTTTTGCTGGTGCCTTCACCTGCCCCGCCAGCCAGTTGGGCACGGCGAGGAAAGGCTTCAACAGCGGGTTGCCATTCACCTGCGCCTTGAGCTTTTCGAACTGCATCACACCTTCGATCCGACGATCCAGGAATTCCCATGTCGCCTGATAATCCGAGCTGTCATCGCCCAGCCAATACAGCAGGGTCGCGGAATACACCCCAGAAAGCGTCGCGCGTTTGGTGTACCAGTTCACATCGTCCGAGCTGTCGCCCAAAGCGTTCCAGATCAGATCGCAGGTGCCCCAGACCGCCTTGGCCCCATCGGCGGCATGGATCGGCAAGGCAAACAGGGTCACGCCCCGGCGCACCGCCTCTTTGTCTTCCACCGCCTGCAGGCGGAACCGCACCGCGGCGGCGATCTTGTCGCGGAACTTCAGCCCGCTCAGATCCTCGGCCCTGATCCGTTCAAGCATTGCCTTGTCGCCGCGCGCATGAAAGGCCAGCGCCAGATCGACAGCACCGCGCGGGCAGATGGCGCGGGCCAGCCCAGCATCCAGATCGCAATCGGCAATCGCCGCGCAAAAGCTGGTTTCCGACCAGCCGTCAAACGGCACATGGTCCAGAATCGCGTTCAGAAGCTGCGCTTTGGTGTCTTCATAAGTGGCGGTCATGTCGGTTCTCCGGGTTCCAAGGCCAGTACTAGACAAGTTAGAGGCGCTTTGCTATACGGCCACTTCCTGCAATTTCCTTGCAACTCTATCTAGAAAGGTGGTGACAACCACATGCAGGTTAGTGTTCGCGACAATAACGTCGATCAGGCGCTTCGTGCCCTGAAGAAAAAGCTGCAGCGCGAAGGCGTGTTCCGTGAAATGAAGCTGAAGCAACATTTCGAGAAACCGTCCGAGAAAAAAGCGCGCGAGAAAGCTGAAGCGATCCGCCGTGCCCGTAAACTGGCACGCAAGAAAGCCCAGCGCGAAGGTCTGCTCTAAGAGCGTACCGCGACTCGTCCAGCTTTGGATGACACTATTTGACGACCCCCGAGGCCCTGCCCGGGGGTTTGTCGTTTTCAGGGCGGGCGATTCCGCCGATTTCCCGGCACGACCAACGCGACAACCCGCCGATTTTCGCGGGCCTCACCCGGTCGGCATTTTACAGCGCAGCGAATCGCTGTGTGGTTGCATTCCGTCGCCGAAAAACGCCTATCCGGCCTGCTCCTCTATCAACGTCAGTCCTGCCCCCGGTATCTGAGGCCGTCCACTCAGACACAACAAAACGGAGGCACTGATGTCGACAGCAAGCACGGTCGAGCGGGAAATGCTGGCGCTGATCAACCAAGAGCGCACATCCCGCGGGCTGGAACCCCTGCAACTTGAGACTCAACTGAACGAATCGTCCGAAGACCACAGCGCCTGGATGCTGGAAACCGACCGCTTCAGCCACACGGGTCAGGGCGGTTCGACCGCGACCCAGCGCATGCAAGCGGCCGGGTTCGATCTGGAAGGTCGCTGGCGCACCGGCGAAAACATCGCCTGGCAGTCGGAGCGCGGCGCGCCCGGCATCAGCGATGACGTGGCTCAGCTACACCAGAACCTGATGAACAGCCCCGGGCATCGCGCCAATATCCTGAACCCTGACTTCCGGTATATCGGCATCGGGATCGAATCCGGCGACATGCAGGGCTTCGATGCGGTCATGGTCACCCAGAACTTTGCCACCACTCAGGCTGAGGTCATGCTGGATACCACCGACAGCACCCTGCCCGTGACCCCTCCGATCGACGAGGTTGCCGAGCCAGAGGAAGAGGTTGTCACCCCGCCGGAACCCGAAACCCCCGACACCGACGTCACCGAGACCGAAGAACCGGTGGTCGAAACACCCGATACGGATGTTACGGAAACCGAGGAACCGTCGGAGGAAACCCCGGACACCGACGTCACTGAGACGGAAGAACCGGCAGACGAAACGCCGAACGAGGATGTGACCGAGACCGAAGAGCCTGCGGACGAGACCCCGGATACGGATGTGACCGAAACGGAAGAACCCGAGCCCGAGACTCCGGTGGCAGAGGTGGAAGACCCGGAACCCGAGGCGCCCGAGACCGATGTGACAGATGTCGAAGACCCCGTCGAAGACGACGCGCCAGAGGCGGATGTCACCGAAGTAGAAGACCCGATGCCGGAAATGCCCGGGGGCGATACCACAGAAGAGGACTTGCCCGCACCCGGATACTTTGACGTTCAGGCGTTCCTGGCCGAAATCCAGGCCTTCGTGGACGCGCTGCAGGCTCGTCTTGATCAGTTCGACTGGACCCCACCGCAAATGGCAGACTCCACGCCCGAAATGGATGACTTCGATCTGATGCTGGGCAACGATATTGTCGAAGATACGGTGGAAATTGTCGAAACCGTGGTGGAAGACACAACCGATGATTTCGACAATGTCTTCTTCGTCGAGATGAACTGCAATTTCGATTTCGGCTGATCACTGACTGGGGCGTGAGGCGGAGTAAGTCTGCCTCGCGCCACCGTATCGCCGCACGGTGTCAGAACCAAATGCACTCAATTCACCTGCTGCAAACCGGGTGAATGCGCGGCTTTCTGCACAAGCACAATCAACTATTGGTGACAAACCGCCAACGCCGCTTAAAGGCAAAATTGTGACTTTCTGTCGCCAAATTTTCGCCACTAAGGTCGCTGCAACTTAGCACCACCCTACCGGAGACCCACTCATGTCCATTGCGAGCGACCTAGAGCGCCAGATGCTTGCACTGATCAATGCCGAGCGCACTTCGCGCGGCCTTAATCCTGTGCAACTGGAGCTCCGGCTCAACGAATCGGCTGAAGATCATAGCGATTGGATGCTGCGAACCGACAATTTCAGCCATACGGGCGCCGGAGGATCCAGCGCGGGGGACCGCATGCGCGATGCGGGTTTTCAGTTCAGCGGCAGCTGGACCTGGGCCGAAAACATTGCCTGGCAAAGCATACGGGGCGAGCCAGGCTTGTCAGATGATGTACAGAACCTTCACGATTCTCTGATGAACAGCCCCGGCCATCGCGCCAACATCCTGAATCCGGATGTGACAGTCATCGGTATCGGTATCGAAACAGGGAACTTTGACGGCTGGGACGCCATCATCGTGACACAGAATTTCGCCCGCACGTCCGCACCGCTTCAGTTGGATACGGGCGATTCAGGCGGCGGAAGCGGCGGCGACACGCCCCCGCCACCGAGTCCTTCCGAACCACCCGCCAGCGACGATCCGGTTGAAATCATTGTCTCAGGAGACAGAACTGGGACTGATGGTGATGACTGGCTGGTTCTGCGAAAAGGAGTCGCAGGTAAGCTCGTTGGGCGGGATGGAGACGATATCCTTACGGGCTCCTCAAAAGCCGACCAACTTCACGGCTCAGAAGGCAACGACACGCTGACGGGCAAAGCTGGCAATGATAAACTCCGTTCCGGGCAAGGGGATGACAGAGCGTCCGGAAACTCAGGGCACGACAATATCAAAGGTGGCGCTGGCAACGACCGGCTGTACGGTGGCGACGGCGAAGACGAGCTCTACGGAAATGATGGCCAGGACGTGATCTACGGAGGCAGGCACGACGATCGGATTAAAGGCGGCAATGATGCGGATACGTTGTCGGGGTCTTCTGGACATGACAAGTTGTGGGGCCAAGATGGCGACGACACCCTGAATGGTGGCGATGGCCGGGACAAATTGTCGGGCGGATCCGGGAATGATGTTCTGACCGGCGGCAACAGCGCGGATCAGTTTGTTTTCAGCACAGGAACAGATCGCATCACCGATTTCGGTGGTTCGGATCTGATTGATCTGCGTAAGACTGACGCGATCTCCAGCTTCAGGGACCTCACAGACAACCACATATACGAATCCGGAAACGACGTCGTGATCGGCGATGGGCTGGGCAACTATCTGGTCGTTGAGGATACATCACTGTCGGATCTGGATCGAGGCGACTTCATCTTCTGACCTCGTCAATGCCAGACAGAATCAAAACAGGGCGCTTTGCTTAAAGCGCCCTGTTTTTGTTAGTAGATTTTCGGTACGTAAAGATCGTCAGGCAGGATGCGCCGTTCATATTCCGGGTTATAGCGCCGGTCAGGCAGCGTCACTTTTTCCTGCGGAACGTCATCATACGGAATTTTGGTCAGCAGATGCTCGATACAGTTCAGGCGTTCGCGCTTCTTGTCGTTGCCTTCGACAATATACCATGGCGCCTCTGAGATATTGGTGCGGAAGAACATGTCTTCCTTGGCCTTGGTATAAGCCTCCCATCGGATACGGGATTCCAGATCCATCGGTGACAGTTTCCACTGTTTCATCGGATCGTGGATGCGCATCAGGAATCGCAATTGCTGCTCTTCATCCGTGATCGAGAACCAGTATTTCAACAGGATGATCCCGGACCGTACCAACATGCGCTCGAATTCGGGAACGTCCTGAAAGAACTGCTCGACCTGATCTTCGTTGGCAAACCCCATTACCCGCTCGACACCGGCGCGGTTGTACCACGACCGGTCAAAGAACACGATCTCGCCCGCCGCTGGCAGGTGCGGCACATAGCGTTGAAAATACCACTGGCTTTGTTCCCGGCGGCTTGGAGCGGGCAAGGCCACCACACGTGCCACACGTGGATTCAGGCGTTGCGTGATCCGTTTGATCACGCCCCCCTTGCCCGCGCTGTCGCGACCTTCGAACAGGATGCAGACCTTCGCCCCGGTATGCACAACCCAGTCCTGCACCTTGATCAGTTCGGCCTGCAGGCGCAGAAGGTTGCGGAAATACACCTGGCGGTCCAGCATATCGGGGTGCTGATCCTTATAGATCTTGCGGACTTCCATCGACAGCATGGGTTCACTGAATTCAATCTCGATATCCTCGTCCAGCGAGTCTTCCAGCTCAGCTTCCAGCCAGTCTTTGGGGGCGCGGTCATTTTCGTAGGCCAAGGTCTGCTCCTTACAATTCACCGGGACCGGACAATATCTGGGCTGTGTAACCGGCGGATGTCACCGTCTGCTGCAACTGTTGAATAAACGTGCGACGGCGTGCGAGGTCTCCGGAACCCGGATTTTGGCGCGGTCTCTCACAGGTTACAAGCGTTTGAATTGCCGCAACGCGAACGGATGCCGGATCTGGGCCAAGATGCCCGGAATTTCGGCACTTGTCTTTCCTGTCCGGGTATTCGCATCAATGGCCAATCGTAATCGGAGGATGCCATGAGCCATGCTGTAATCCTGTTGCCCGTGCTATGGCCCTGGCTGGTGTTGATTGCGGCCCAGATCAGCCTGCTAAGCGGCAGGCACAAGATCGCGATCACTCTGCTTGCGATATTTGGCACGGTGGCTCTGACACAGGGGCTGCTGAGCTGGGGCGCTGCGCTGATGATCCTTGCGGGCTTGCTCGGGGCCTCTCAGATGTACCGCCTGAAGGGCGCTCTGCTTTGGGCGGGCCATCTTGCCCTTATCGGGTGGAGCATCGCTCTGGCCCTTCATGTGTTGCCCGGGGTGCACAACCCGCTGGCACTCGATCAGGTGCAGTCAGGCCCCCTGAGTCGCCCGTTCTCGATGTATGTCAATCTGGACAAACCGATGATCTTTTTCGCGGTGGCGCTGGCCTGGCCCGCCATGCTGCGCGCCGGGCATGCCGTCAAAATCGCGCCGCTTCTGGCCGGGCTGGGGCTGTTGCCCATATTGCTGGTCGTGGCTGTAGTGTCCGGAGCCGTTGATCCCGAACCCGGCCTGCCCGAGTGGTGGCTGGTATTCGCACTGTCCAATCTGTTTATGACCTGCCTGACCGAAGAAGCGTTTTTTCGCGGTTATCTACAATCCGTCATCGCCACATGGCTTGGACCCGTGGCAGGCATTGTGGCGAGCAGTCTGCTGTTTGGCCTCGCCCATGCGGCGGGTGGCGTAATGCTGGTAGCCTTCGCCGCCCTTCTCGGGTTTGCCTGTGGTCTGGGTTACTTCGCGACCGGGCGTCTATGGGTGCCAGTGCTGATGCATTTCGGATTCAACATGGCGCACCTGCTGCTGTTTACCTATCCCGGCCCGGCCTGAGCCATCAGACCGGCAATGCGGTCGTCTTGAACACGGTCCGCAGCGCGAACGAGCTTTGCATCTGCGCCACGCCCGGCAGACGGGACAGATATTGCCGGTGAATGCGGGCAAAATCCTCGGTGTTTTCGGCAACCACTTTCAGGATGTAATCCGCCGTGCCTGCCATGAGATGGCATTCCAGAACATCCGGTATGCGCGCAACGGCTTTCTCGAAAGCCTCCAGAACCTCCTCGGCCTGTCCCTGCAGGGTGATCTCGACGAAGACGGTTGTCGGCACGTTCAGTTTGCGCGCATCCAGCAACGCGACATAGTCCTTGATGTAGCCGTCCGCCTCAAGCCGCTGCACCCGCCGGTGGCAGGCCGAAGGCGAAAGGTTTGCCTGTTCCGACAGATCCGCATTGGACATGCGTCCTTTGCGCTGTAGCGCCGCCAGAATCTTTCGATCGGTCGCGTCCAATGTCATCTGCGCACATCCATTGCATAGAATTGAAAGAAGTTAGGATAATCTCCCACATATTTCTCGTTTGGCAAGTGGGGTTTCACAAAAATTGCACTGCGGTTTGCCCATAATTTGTGCAAATTGTGAACGGAGGAGATCTCACATGAAAATCGGATGCCCAACGGAAATCAAACCCCAGGAATTTCGCGTCGGCATGACGCCGAACGCCGCTGGCGAAGCGGTGGCGCGTGGTCACGAGGTGATCATCCAATCCGGCGCCGGTCTGGGCGCGGGCTTTGACAATGACGCCTATGTAGCGGCGGGTGCCAGCATCGTCGACACCGCAGAAGAAGTGTTCGCCACTGCTGACATGATCGTCAAGGTCAAGGAACCGCAGGCGGGTGAGCGCAAGATGCTGCGCGAAGGTCAGCTGCTGTTCACCTATCTGCACCTGGCTCCCGATCCGGATCAGACCCATGACCTGCTGGCCTCGGGCTGCACCGCGATCGCCTATGAAACCGTGACCGACCGCAGTGGCGGCCTGCCGCTGCTGGCGCCGATGTCCGAGGTTGCGGGCCGTCTGGCCCCGCAGGTCGGCTCGTGGACTCTGCAAAAGGCCAATGGCGGCCGTGGTGTTCTGATGGGCGGCGTTCCGGGTGTTGGTCCGGCCAAGGTCATCGTGATCGGCGGCGGTGTCGTCGGCACCCACGCAGCCAAGATCGCAGCCGGCATGGGCGCGGATGTCACCGTTCTGGACCGCTCGCTGCCACGCCTGCGCTATCTGGACGACGTGTTCGGCGGCACTTTCAAAAGCCAGTACTCGACCGCAGGCGCCACTGCCGAGCTGATTCAGGATGCCGACATGGTAATCGGCGCGGTTCTGATCCCCGGCGCGGCAGCACCCAAGCTGATCACCCGCGAACAGCTGTCGACCATGAAACCCGGCGCGGTTCTGGTGGATGTCGCCATCGACCAGGGCGGCTGCTTCGAGACCTCGAAGGCCACCACCCACGCAGACCCGATCTATGAGGTCGATGGCATCATGCACTACTGCGTGGCCAACATGCCGGGCGCGGTTGCGCGCACCTCGACCATCGCTCTGGGCAACGCGACCATGCCGTTCATGCTGGCACTGGCAAACAAGGGCTGGAAAAAAGCCTGCCAGGACGACCCGCACCTGCTGGCAGGTCTGAACGTCCACGCAGGTCAGCTGACCTATGAAGCGGTCGGTGTTGCGCTGGGTCTCGATTTTGTCGCGGCCGAGGACATCGTCAACGCATAAGGGCTCCCGCCCCTGAAAGCCCCCTCTGACGAGGGGGTTTACAGCGTTGGGCCGGGCGCCGCGCCAAGGCGCGGCGCGGTTGGCTTCATCGCAACGGTGTCACAAGAAAAAAGGCGCCGCGCGGAACGCGCGGC